>DATLLN010000162.1:0-13940 GCA_035537835.1 Gaiellales bacterium | reverse complement strand
GGCAGCCACGAATACCGCCATGGGTTGATCCCACGCGTTGCCCAGCGCGATTGCCTCCCACTCGCTGAGCGTACGACCTCTCTCCCGCTCAAACCACGACGCGAAGGCGAAAGGAGCGTCCCTGAGCGCACGGAGCCGCAGCTCCCTGAACCGAGCACCCTCGCCCTTCGAGAACCGACGAATCTCCACCACTCGATCCTAACGAAGCGGAGGCGAGACCGGCTTGGTGAGAGGGTTCTACGCTCCTACGCCGCGAGTTGCCATCCGTTCGCGTCGGCGTACGCGGTGAGCGCGGCCATCGCCTCCCGGTCGTGCTCCTGGAGGACGCCGCGGAGGAGGCCGGCGACGAGTTCGCCGTCGGTCAGGGTGGCCCGCGGAGCCACCACGCGCAGGCCCTTCACCCCGGACGACCGTCCGCGCGAATGGCGCTCGCCGGGCGGGGCCAGGCTATGCGCCCGGAACCGTCGCCGCGCTGGGTGTGGTGACGGGCGCGGGACTTCGCTTGACGAGGAACCCACTGAGCACGGCGATCCACGCGAACAGGATGATCTGCGAGATCAGCGCATAGCCACCGTCGGGCGCCCAGAAGCCATCGCTGGCGACGCAGGGGCAGGGTGCCCGCTCATCGCGTAGCCTCCTCATGTCTGCTCCCCTCGCCGGCATCGACAAAACGCATGGCGGCGGGGCGGGCGTCGCTCGCACCACTTGGCTCGAGCGCGAATGGTCGCACCCTTCACTCAGCGGCGCGCCAGCGGAACCCACGGAACGTGCCGGTTTCGTTCCGCGGCAAGTGTCCCCAAAGTGTCCCCAACCGCTCATAGTGGCCGCAGTAGCGCGGCGCGGTTTCGGCTCAACCAAGCCAGTGGGGGCGGGAGGATTCGAACCTCCGACCAAGGGATTATGAGTCCCCTGCTCTAACCGCTGAGCTACGCCCCCGGGCGGATCATCGTACCGACGGCCGGAACCCGAGGGCGTCCGATTTCAAACCGTTGGGCCCTCTGCCGCGTATAAGCGGGTGTACGACAGATCACACGGTCTTGAGCATCGCACCACACCTACCCGAACACGAGCTCTTCCAGGGACTTCCCGATGGAGACCTCGCGGCGCTGGACGAGCGCTCGACGGCGCTCAGCTTCGCCAAGGGCGAGCTGATCTACTCGCCGTTCGACCGGGGCGAGTCGATCTTCCTGCTGGAGGAGGGCCGGGTGCGCATCTACCGCAGCGCCCACGACGGCCGCCAGCTGACGCTGGCGATGCTCGACCCGGGCATGTCGTTCGGCCAGGTGGCCGTGCTCGAGCACGAGCTGCAGGATGCCTACGCCGAGGCGCTGACCGACTGCTCGGTGCGCCTGCTCACCGCCGACGCGCTGGAGCGGGCGATGGCCGAGCATCCGCGCCTCGCGCTGAACCTGATGCGGGCGCTGGCGGCCCGCCTGCGCGACGCCGAGGACCAGGTCGAGAGCCTGGCGTTCCGGCCGGTGCCGGCCCGGCTCGCGGCCAAGCTGCTCGAGCTGATGGATCGCTACGGCCGGGTCACGCCCAGCGGCATCCGGATCGACGAGCGATTCACGCACCTCCAGCTCGCCGAGATGATCGGCACCAGCCGGGAGACGCTGACGAAGGTGCTGAACGAGCTCCGCGACGAGCATCTGATCGACGTCCGCGAACGCCTGGTGTGGGTGCTCGACGTCGACGGCCTCGAGCGCCTCAAAGGCGCCTGAACCGCCCCGTCTCAACTACAATCCAGGCATCGAACCTGGACGAAACGAGGCTTGCTGTGGCTGAGACCGGAACCATGCGCGTCAAGAGCGGGCTGGCGGAGATGCTCAAGGGCGGCGTCATCATGGACGTCACCGACGCCGCACAGGCGCGGATCGCCGAGGACGCCGGCGCGTGCGCCGTGATGGCGCTGGAGCGCGTGCCCGCAGACATCCGCCGCGACGGCGGCGTCGCGCGGATGGCCGACCCGACCAAGATCCGCGAGATCCAGGAGGCCGTGACCATCCCCGTGATGGCCAAGGCCCGGATCGGCCACTTCGTCGAGGCGCAGGTGCTGCAGGCGCTCGAGGTCGACTACATCGACGAGTCCGAGGTGCTGACGCCGGCCGACGAGAGCCACCACATCAACAAGTGGAACTTCACCGTCCCCTTCGTGTGCGGCGCCACCAACCTGGGCGAGGCGTTGCGGCGGATCGCCGAGGGCGCCGCGATGATCCGCTCCAAGGGCGAGGCGGGCACCGGCAACGTCGTCGAGGCTGTGCGCCACATGCGCTCGATCCTGGGCGACATGAAGCGTCTCCAGGCGATGGACGAGGACGAGCTGTACGCCGCCGCCAAGGAGCATCGCGCGCCTTACGACCTGGTCAAGCTGGTCGCTGAGCAGGGCCGCCTGCCGGTCGTCACCTTCACCGCGGGCGGGCTGGCGACGCCGGCGGACGCGGCGATGATGATGCAGCTGGGCGCCGACGGCGTGTTCGTCGGCTCGGGCATCTTCAAGAGCGGCGACCCGGCCCAGCGGGCGGCCGCCATCGTCAAGGCGACCACCCACTACAACGACCCGCAGGTACTGGCCGAAGTGTCGACCGGGCTCGGCGAGCCGATGGTCGGCATCGAGATCGAGACCCTCGGCGAGGCCGGGCTGCTGCAGACGCGTGGCTGGTAGCGTCGGGGTGCTCGCCCTCCAGGGGGCGTTTCGCGAGCACGTCAGGGCGCTCGCCGACGTCGGGCTGGACGCGGTCGAGGTTCGCCGGGCCGACGAGCTGGCGGGACTGGCCGGCCTGGTCATCCCGGGCGGCGAGTCGACGACGATGACCAAGCTGATGGACGCCTACGGGCTGGAGGCGCCGATCCGCGATCTGCACGGCGGCGGGGCGCCGCTGTTCGGCACGTGCGCGGGCATGATTCTGCTCTCCCGCGACGCCGTCGACGGCCTGCCCGACCAGCACTACCTCGGCCTGATCGACCTGGTCGTCCGGCGCAACGCGTTCGGCCGCCAGGTGGCCAGCTTCGAGGCGCCGATCGATCTAGTCGGCGATCCGGAGCCGCTGACCGGCGTGTTCATCCGGGCGCCCTGGATCGAGCAGGTGGGGGAGGGCGTCGAGGTGCTCGCCGAGCACGACGGCCATCCGGTCGCCGCCCGCCAGGGCGACGTCCTGGTCACGGCGTTCCATCCGGAGCTGACGCCCGACCGGCGGCTGCACGCGCGGTTCGCCGAGATGGTCGCCGACGCACACCGGGAGGTGGCGGCATGAGCGGCCACTCCAAATGGTCGACCATCAAGCGCAAGAAGGGCGCCGAGGACGCCAAGCGCGGCAAGCTGTTCACGAAGCTGACACGCGGCATCATCGTCGCCGCCAAGGAGGGCGGCCCCGATCCCGAGTCGAACGCGCCGCTCGCCACCGCGATCGCCAAGGCCCGGTCGTACTCGATGCCGAAGGAGAACATCGAGCGGGCCATCGGCCGCGCCACGGGCGGCGGCGAGGGCTCCGACGCCTACGAGTCGATCACCTACGAGGGCTACGGCCCGGAGGGCGTCGCCATCATCGTCGAAGCCCTCACCGACAACCGCAATCGCACGGCGGCCGACGTCCGCAGCATCTTCACCAAGCACAACTCGAGCCTCGGCGAACCGGGCTCGGTGGCGTGGCAGTTCGAGCGCAAAGGCGTAATCCTGGTGCCGGCCGACGGCATCGCCGAGGACGACGTCATGCTGACCGCGGCCGACGCCGGCGCCGAGGACGTGGTCGAGGAAGGCGAGTACTGGCGCGTGACGACCGACGCGGCCGACCTCGCCGTCGTCCGCGACGCGCTGGAGGCCGCCGAGCTGCCGATCGAGTCGGCCGAGCTGACCCTGGTGCCGAAGACGACCGTGGAGCTGGACGAGGACGCCGCCCGCAAGCTGCTGCGGCTGATCGATGCCCTCGAAGACAACGACGACGTCCAAGACGTCTACGCCAACTTCGACATCTCGGATGCCGTGCTGGAGGCCGTCGCTGGCTAGTACCTAGTGCGGCGCGCCGGTCGCGGCCGGCGCGTCCGTCTTCTCGGGCATCGCCGGGCGGTGCTTGAGGACGTAGCGCACGGCCAGGTACAGCGCGGCGATGCCGACGACCACCAGTGCGATCGTCCCCAGCGCGCCGCTGGAGCTCCCGAACCCGTCGACCAGCCGCTGCACCGATGCCGAGAAGGTGTAGCCCAGTAGGCCAACGGTGACCGCCCAGATCGCCGCGCCGATCCCGTCGGCGACGATGTAGCGGACCAGCGACATCTCCGTCGAACCGCTGATGATCGCCACCTTGGTGCGGATGCCGGCGATCAGCCGCGACACGACCACGGCGCGGGTGCCGTACTGCCGCATGAACTGGTGGACGGACGAGTCCTCGTGGACGCCGAAGCGGTGCAGGATCCGCGGGCCGGCGACCCGGCCGATCAGGAAGGCGCAGGCGTCGCCCAGCACGGCGAACGCCCAGGCGACGGCGATCACCAGCGGCAGGCTGAAGTGCGAGGTTGCCGCCGCCGCGCCGGCGGACGCCAGCAGCAGGACGATCTCGCCGGACGAGGGGAGGCCGAAGCTGTCGCCGAACGCACCGACCGCGACGCCCAGGTAGCCGTAGTCGTTGATCAGCTCGGATGCCTTCGGCGTCTCCACCGACTTGAAGACCAGCACCAGCACGCCGGCGGCGGCGCCCAGCGCGGCGGCAAGCGCCGCCAGCCGCACCACGGGCGGCACCCACCAGCGACCTGACTGCGCGGCGTCCATACGCCTAGCCATGCTATCGGCCGCGTGTTCGAGCCCGGTTGCAAGGCAAACGCGTGTTCGCTCGACGTCCGCCTCCACCGGTAGACTGACGCCTCAGATGAGGGTGCTCGGGATCGATCCAGGCACGGCCGCGACGGGCTACGGCGTGGTCGATGCCGAGGGCTCGCGGATGCGGGCCGTGGAGCGCGGCGTGATCACCACGCCGGCGCGGCAGCCGCTCGAGCAGCGGCTGGCCGAGATCCATGCCCGGGTCGGCGAGCTGATCGGCCGGCTGGCGCCGGACTCGGTGGCGCTCGAGGATCTGTACATCGGCGGCAACCCGCGCACGGTGCTGTCGGTCGGGCACGCCCGCGGCGCGGTGCTCGCCGCCTGTGGCTCGGCCGGGCTGTCGGCGGCCGGGTATCCACCGGCCGAGGTCAAGTCCAGCGTGTGCGGCTTCGGCCGCGCCGACAAGCTCCAGGTGCAGCGGATGGTCGGCGCGATGCTGGCGATCGATTTGAGCGGCGACCCCGACCACGCCACAGACGCCCTGGGCGTGGCCATCTGCCACGCCGTGCGGTCGGGCGGCGCGCGGCGGCTGCAGGCGGCCGCCCGGTGATCGCCTCGCTCCGCGGCACGGTGCTGGAGCGTCGCGCCGGCCAGGTCGTGCTCGACGTCGGCGGCGTCGGCTACCTGCTGCAGACGACCTCGTCGGCGGCGCGGATGTCGGTGCCCAGCGAGGAGGTCACGCTCGTCACCCACCTCAACGTGCGGGAGGACGCGCTGACGCTGTACGGCTTCGCCGAGTCGGCCGAGCGGGCGATGTTCGAGCTGCTGCTGGGTGTCTCCGGCGTCGGCCCCAAGGCGGCGCTGGCCATCGTCTCCGGGTATGCGCCGGACCAGATTCGGCGGGCGATCGCCACGTCCGATCACGCCCTGTTCACCAGCATCTCCGGGATCGGCAAGCGCACCGCCGAGCGGGTGGTGATCGACCTCAAGGACAAGATCGGCGCGCCGCCTGCGTCCGAGGAACCGGCCCCATCGGCGCCGGCCGGCGGCCACACCGCGGCGCGTGATGCGCTGGTCGGGCTGGGCATGTCCGTCAATGAGGCGGAGGCCGCGCTGCGCAACGTCGACGAGGAGCTTCCGGTCGAGGAGCGAATCCGGCTGGCACTGGCAGGCGCAGTATGAGCACCCAGGCAGACCGCATCCCCGATCCGATGATCGCCCCCGGCGAGGAGGAGCTCGACCGCACGCTGCGGCCGCAGCGGCTGGCGGAGTTCGTCGGCCAGGACGGGGTCAAGGAGCAGCTGGAGATCTTCATCGCCGCCGCCAAGGCGCGCAACGAGCCCTGCGAGCACGTCCTGCTGGCCGGCCCGCCGGGACTCGGCAAGACGTCGCTGGCCGGGATCATCGCCGCCGAGATGGGCTCGGTGCTGCGGGTGATGTCCGGCCCGGCGGTCGACCGCAAGGCGGACATGGCATCGATCCTGACCGCGCTGGAGCCCAGCGATGTGCTGTTCATCGACGAGATCCACCGCCTCAACCGGGCGATCGAGGAACTGCTCTATCCGGCAATGGAGGACGGCTGCATCGACATCGTGATCGGCCAGGGCCCGGGCGCGCACTCGATCCGCCTCGAGCTGGCGCCGTTCACGCTGGTCGGCGCGACCACCCGCACCGGCCTTCTGACCACGCCGCTCCGCGACCGGTTCGGGATCACGCACCGGCTCGACCACTACCGGCCGGACGAGATCGAGCTGATCGTCCGCCGCTCGGCGCGGATCCTGAACGTCGAGATCGACGATGCGGGGTGCACCGAGATCGCCCAGCGCTCGCGCGGCACTCCGCGGATCGCCAACCGCATCCTCCGCCGCGTCCGCGACTACGCCCAGGTGCGCCGCGACGGCGCGATCGACGGCGAGGTGGCGCTGGAGGCGCTCGACCTGTTCGAGGTCGACCGCGCCGGCCTGGAGCGGATCGACCGCGAGATCCTGCGCGCCGTCGCGGTCACCTTCGAGGGCGGCCCGGTCGGGCTGTCAACGCTGGCGGTGGCGATCGGCGAAGAGTCGGACACGCTCGAGGACGTGTACGAGCCCTACCTGCTGCAGTTGGGCCTGCTCAAGCGGACGCCCCGCGGTCGGGTCGTCACGGCGGCGGCGTACGCGCATCTGGGGCTGCCGGCCCCGGCACGCGACCCGCGCCTGTTCTGACAGACTTCGCCGGATGGTGCTGACGGCGCTGCGCAACCACCGCCAGTGGGTGGTGCTGATCGTGCTGGCGGCCGTCGTGCTGGCGGTTGCCGCGGTGATCAGCCTTCGGCTGGTCGAGAAGGTCTCGAAGGGGCCGGCGTTCCAGGCGTCGGCGACCTTCCTGCGCGCCAACCCGATCGCCCGCCAGCAGCTCGGCGTCGTCTCGGGCTTCGGCGTCGGCGTCGCCGGCGACGTCACCGAGGAGGGAGCGGGCGGGTCGGCGCATCTCAGCTTCCAGGTGCTCGGCTCCTGGCGCAACGGCCGGGCGTCGATCACGGCGGTCAAGCGCCATGACCGGTGGTGGGTGTCCCAGGCGACGCTGAACGTCGACGGGCAGACGTTCGACCTGCCGGCGCCCGTGGTTCCCTGATGCGCACGGACGAGCTCGACTACGAGCTGCCGCCCGGCCTGATCGCGCAGCACCCGGCATCGCCCAGGGACAGCGCTCGGCTGCTGGTCTCCGACCGCGGCGCGGCGATCCGGCACCGCACGTTCTCCGACCTGCCCGACGAGCTGTGGGACGAGGATCTGGTCGTGATCAACGACACCCGTGTGCTGCCCGCGCGGGTGCGCGCGCGCCGGGCCACCGGCGGGTCGGCCGAGGTGCTGCTGCTGGAGCCGGCCGGCGACGGCCGCTGGCAGGCCCTCGTCCGCCCGTATCGCAGGCTGCGCGACGGCGAGCGGCTGTCGGCCGGCGCGCTGGAGATCGAGATCGTCGAGCACCTGGGCGAGGGCCGGGCGCTCGTCCGGCCGGCGGCCGAGGGGTCGCTGGAGGAGGCGCTGCGGTCGGCCGGCGAGATGCCGCTGCCGCCCTACATCACCGAGCCGCTGGCCGATCCCGACGAGTACCAGACCGTCTACGCGCGCGACCCGGGCTCGGCCGCGGCGCCGACGGCGGGGCTGCACTTCACACCCGATCTGCTGGAGCGCCTCCGCCGCTCGCACCAGGTCGTGTCCGTCACGCTGGACGTCGGGCTCGACACGTTCCGGCCGGTGGCCGAGGACGACCTCGACGGCCACCGGATCCATACCGAGAGCTACCGGGTCGATCCGGCGGCCGCCGAGTCGATCCGCGGCGCGCTGGACGCCGGCCGCCGCGTCGTCGCCGTCGGCACGACCACGGTGCGCGTGCTGGAGACGGTGTTCGGCGAGGATGCCGGGCCGCTGGAGGGGCGCACGGGGCTGATGATCCAGCCCGGGCATCGCTTCCGCGCCGTCGACGTGATGCTGACGAACTTCCATCTCCCGCGATCGACCCTGCTGGCGCTGGTGATGGCGTTCGCCGGGGTCGAGCGGACGCGTGAGATCTACCGCACGGCGATCGCCGAGCGGTATCGCTTCTACAGCTTTGGAGACGCATGCCTGCTGACGTGATCGGGTCGTTCGATCTGGTGGCGACGGACGGCGATGCCCGAGCGGGTGTGCTGCACACCGCGCACGGGCCGCTGGCCACCCCGGCGTTCATGCCCGTCGGCACCAAGGCCAGCGTCAAGGCGATGCTCCCGGCAGAGCTGCGCGCGCTGGGCGCCGAGATCGTGCTGGGCAACACCTACCACCTGCACTTCCGGCCGGGCGAGGAGCTGATCGCCGAGCTCGGCGGGCTGCACCGCTTCATGGCGTGGGACGGGCCGATCCTCACCGACTCGGGCGGCTTCCAGGTGTTCTCGCTACGGCACACCGCCGACCGCGTGGACGACGACGGCGTCTGGTTCAGGTCGGTGTACGACGGCGGCAGGCACCGATTCACGCCAGAGCTGGCGATGGCGGTGCAGCGCTGCCTGGGGTCGGACATCGCGATGGCGTTCGACGAGTGCACGCGCGCGGACGTCGATCCGGCCGAGCTGGCCGCGGCCGTGCGCCGCACGTCGCTCTGGGCGCGCCGTTCGCGGGAGACCGAGATGGCCCCCGGGCAGCTGGTCTTCGGGATCTCGCAGGGCGCCACCGACATGGCGCTGCGCGAGCGGAGCGTCGCCGACATCCTCGACATCGGGTTCGACGGCTATGCGATCGGCGGCCTGTCGGTGGGCGAGGAGCGCGGCGTGATGCTGCGCACCGTCTCCGCCACCACGGCCATGATGCCGGCCGACCGGCCGCGCTACTTCATGGGGATCGGCGACCCGGACGGCGTGGTGGAGATGATCGCGCGGGGCGTGGACATGTTCGATTGCGTGCTGCCCACGCGGCTGGGCCGCACCGGCGCCGCGCTGGTGCCCGGCGGGCGGATCAACCTGCGCAACGCCCGCTTCGCCCGGGACGAGGCGCCGCTGGTCGAGGGCTGCACATGCCCGGCCTGCACGACGTTCTCGCGGGCGTACATCAGGCACCTGATCACGCAGGAGGAAATCGTCGGGTTGCGGCTGCTGACGCTGCACAACCTGCATACCGTGATCGCACTCACGCAAACCGCTCGCGAGTCGATCATTGCAGGAAGGTTCGCAGCGTTCCGCGAATCTGAGCCCTGCTGACTATCCTTCGATGGTTCGTGTCGGACAAACGACGTAATCTGCTCATCCTGGGGATCGTGGCCGTGCTGCTGGCCGGCTCCGCCGTGCTCATGATCACGCGCGACTTCCGGCTGGGCCTTGACCTCCGTGGCGGCATCGAGGTCGTGCTGGAGGCGCGCCCGACCCAGGGCGAGAAGGTGACGCCCGACCTGCTGAGCCAGTCGGCGGACATCCTGCGCAGGCGCATCGACCCGCAGGGCGTGTTGTCCCCGGAGATCCGGACCAGCTCCTCCGACGGCCAGGTGACCGTTGCCGTCCCAGGCGCCAAGAACGCCCAGGACGTCGAGCGGCTGCTGGTGGCGAGCGGTCAGCTGCAGAGTTTCGACCTCTTCCAGTTCCTCAACCAGACGTCGACCGCCGGCCGCAACCAGGCGAAGCCGTACCCGTCGATGTACGACCTGCTGAAAGCTGCCCAGCCCCAGGTGAAGGATGAGAGCGATGTCGCCGGCTGGGCGCTGTTCGACAAGAGCACGAAGAAGCAGTACGGCCAGATCGAGGCGACCAAGGATCAGGTGCTGCAGGACATCGCCGGCGAGGCGCAGCCTGCGGACCCGGTCTGGCTACCGGTGCCGAAGGGCACCTCGGTCGTGTCGTGTCCGGCCGCGAACAGCTGCCCGGGCGTGACCACTACCGAGGGCACGTTCTATTACCTGTTCAACGTCAACACGGACGAGCGGGGCAACCCGGACGTGATCACCGGCGACCAGGTGGGCGCGGAGGCGTCGACCGACCCGAACTCCGGCCAGCCGATCGTCTCGCTGACGTACAAGAACGGCGGCGGCGACGAGTTCCACAACATCACCCGCAACCTGGCGATCGAGGGGCGCGCGGCGGGTACGCCGATGCCGCAGGCGATCGTCGTCGACGGCCAGCTGGTGGCGACGCCGATCGTCGACTACAACCAGTTCCCCGACGGGATCGACGTCTCGATCAACAACTCGAGCGAGATCACCGGCGTCTCGCGGTCGGAGGCCGAGCGGATCGCCCTCGAGGTGCAGGCCGGCTCGCTGCCGCTCAAGTTCAGCGCCGTGTCGACCACGGTGATCGGCGCCTCGCTGGGGCAGGACGCCCTGCGCGACGGCCTGATCGCGGGCGCCGCCGGCCTGATCTTCGTGATGATCTTCCTGATCATCTTCTACGGGTTCCTGGGGCTGATCGCCGACATCGCGTTGCTCATCTACGGCGTGCTGCTGGCGGGAATCGTGCTCGCCCTGGACGTCACCATGACTCTGCCCGGCATCGCTGGCACGATCCTCACCATCGGTGTTGCCGCCGACGCGAACATCGTCATCTTCGAACGTATCAAGGAAGAGGTGAGAGTCGGGAAGTCGATACGCACGGCGATCGCGATCGGCTACCAGAAGGGCTTCCGCACGATCGTCGACGCGAACGTCGTCACGCTGATCACGGCCGCGATCCTGTACGTGTCGACCACGTCGAGCGTCAAGGGCTTCGCGCTGATGCTGGGCATCGGCGTGATCACGTCGATCTTCACCGCCGTCGTCGCGACCCGGGCAATGCTCTCGCTGCTCGCCGGCCTCAAGTTCATGTCGTCCAAGCGCGTGCTGGGCAACATCGGCACCGGTGACCGCTGGAAGAAGTATGACCTGATCGGCAAGACCAAGCTGTGGTTCGCGATCTCGGCGATCGCGATCGGCATCGGGGTCTTCAGCCTGGCGACGCGCGGCCTGAACGAGGGCATCGACTTCACCGGTGGGTCGAAGATCGAGTTCACGACGCCGGCGGCGCACTCGACCGACGAGGTGTCCTCGATCGTCAGCGACACGGGCGTCCAGGAGCCGCAGGTGGTCGGCACCGGCAACAGCGAGAACGGCGACTACAAGGGCTTCCGGATCCAGTCCAAGTCGCTCCAGCCGAAGGTGCAGTCGGACACCCTGGTCGCCATCACGACCAAGCTCGACGTCCCGCGTGACGACATCAGCGTCCGCAACGTGTCGAGCTCGTTCGGCTCGTCCGTGCTCGATTCCGCCTACCTGGCGATCGCGTTCTCGCTGCTGATCATCTTCCTGTACATCACGTTCCGCTTCGAGTGGCGGTTCGCGGTGCCGGTGATGGTCGCGCTCGGGCACGACATCATCATCACGCTCGGCTTCTACTCGCTGCTGCAGCGAGAGGTCACCGCTGACACGGTGGCCGCGGTGCTGACCGTGCTCGGCTACTCGCTGTACGACACAGTGATCGTGTTCGACCGCGTCCGCGAGAACATCAAGATCCTGCCGCGGCTGACCGCCGGGAAGCTGGTCAACGAGTCGCTGGCCGAGACGATCACGCGATCCTTGAACACGTCCCTGGTCACGCTGATCCCGGTCGTGCTGCTCTATATCTTCGGCACCGGATCGCTCCAGGACTTCGCGTTCGCGCTGATCGTCGGCATCGCCTCCGGCGCTTACTCGTCGATCTTCATCGCCGCCCCGCTGCTGGCGATCCTGCTGGAGCGCGAGCCACGGTTCGAGCACCGCCGCCAGGAGCTGATCCGCACGGGCGAGCTGCCGCCGACACCCGTGCGCGGCGCTCCGGCTGCCCCGGTGCCCGCCGCGGACGGCCCGGCTGCCGACGGTCCGGCGCCGAAACGGCCTCGCCGAAGGCGCGCGAGGCCGCACGGCCGCTCACGCTGACGCCGAAAGGGGCAACACATCGCCCCCCTTTTGGGTGGCGACCTTCCGGGCGGCGGTGCCGATGTGTTGTCCACTATGGACCATCGGTCCGACAGCTCCCAGCGCCGTTTCGACGACCTGATCTCCGTGATCGAGTCGACGCGGGCGCTCGCAGAGGCCGCCGACTCGTCGGAGGCCATGTCGCTGTTCGCGCGCGAGTTGACCCTGCTGTTCGAGGCCTCGGCGTGCCTGATCTCGGAGTACGACGCCTCGACGGCGACGGTCACCGACTGGGCCGCCTACGTGATCCCGCCGGCGCAGCTGAACGTGGTCGCCGAGAACTACCAGCTCGACGAGTACCCGAGCACGCGCCGTGTGCTCGAGGGGTTGGAGGAGACGTCGACCTGCATCGGCGACGGCGGCGATCCCGCCGAGCACCGCTTTCTCGAAGAGGCCGGCTTCGGCGCCAGCATGATGGTGCCGCTGGTCATGGACGGCGCAGCGACCGGACTGATCGAGCTGTTCGACGTGCGCAGGCGCCGGTTCGACCTGGATGACCGCCGGTTCTGCCGGCTGCTCGCCGACCAGGCCGGGATCGTGCTGGGCGCCGTGCGGATGGCCGACCGGCTGGAGGAGCAGCATCTGGCCACGGTCGGCGCTCTGGCCGCGGCGCTGGAGGCGAAGGACGCCTACACCGGCAGCCACGCCCAGACGATCGCCGAGTTCGCGGTCGCCGTCGGCGAGGAGCTCGGGCTCTCCGGCCGCGAGCTGCGGGCCGTGCGGATGGGCGCGCTGCTGCACGACGTCGGCAAGATCGCCATCCCGGACGCCATCCTCAACAAGCCGGGGCCGCTGACGGACGACGAGTTCATAGTCATGAAGAGCCACACCACGATCGGCGCCGACATCATCCGCGGGATCCCGGGGATGGAGGAGGTCGTCGCACTGGTGCGCTCGTCGCACGAGCGCTGGGACGGCCGCGGCTACCCCGACGGGCTGTCGGGTACCGACGTGCCCCGCGGCGCGTACGTGATCGCAGTCTGCGACGCGTTCCACGCGATGATCGAGGACCGGGTGTACCGCAAGGCGATGTCGCTCGAGGGTGCGACCGCCGAGCTCAACCGCTGCTGCGGCTCGCAGTTCATGCCCGCCGCCGTCGAGGCGCTGATCCGCGTGATCGAACGCGGCGGCCAGCGGGTCGTGCGCTTCTCCCAGGCCGCCTAGCTGACGTCCTCGCAGGCGACCAGCTCGCCGCCGCGCGAGCGGACCCAGCCCAGCAGCCTGTCGTAGGCCCGATCCCACCCGCGCCCGTAGGCCGGTGCGAACCGGTTGTTGTGCCACAGCACCGCCGCCGTGCCGCCGGACTGGGCGACCAGCTCGAGCACGGCGGTCGCGCGCCGCAGGCCTTCGTCCGCCGAGAGTCCCAGGTAGTTGGTGTCCTGCAGCGTCGCGTCCATCACCGCCAGCGGCACCTCGAGCAGGCCCAGCGGGCGGTCGCCGTCCAGGTCGTACGGGTGGTAGGGGTGCGAGAACCCCGCGCGCAGGCCCGGCTGGTCGCCGTACCCCTGGGTCGAGTCGACGCGGAACCCGAGCCCGTCCAGCAGCCGCAGGTCGCGGTGGGTCTCGTGGCGCAGGAAGTGGAAGCGGACGCTGGTCACGGGCCGCCCGGCCGCGTCCTCGACCCGCAGGCGCTCCTCCGCGATCCGCGTCGCGTCGCCGCTCGCCGTGTAGCTCGGATGCAGTCCCACCTCGTCGCCGCCGGCGATGATCGTCCCGGCGATCTCGCCGAGAAGGCGCTGGTACGGGTGGGCCGGGCCGTCCGCGGGATGCG
>DATLLN010000161.1:0-4450 GCA_035537835.1 Gaiellales bacterium | reverse complement strand
CCAGAAACGCCGACCAGCGGCCGGGCGCGATCAGGTCGCCGGTCGGGTTGTTGGGGTCGCACAGCCAGACCATCCGCGCCCGCCGCTCGCGAGCGGCGGCGGCCACAGCGTCCAGGTCGACCTCGAGCCCCGGCGCCGGATCGACGGGCGTCACGTACGCGCCGCCCGCGGCGGACACCTGCGCGTACAGGCCGTAGGTCATCCGCGGGATGACGACGCGGGTGCCGGGATCGACGAACGCCGTGGCGATGGTGCCGATCAGCGACTGGGCGCCGTGGGCCGGTATCACCATCGGCGAGGGCACGCTCAGCCAGCCGGCCACCGCGTCGCGGAAGTCGGCGAACGCCCGCTCCGGGTAGAGCGGCGCGCGGCGGAGCTCCGCTGCTGCGGCGTCCAGCGCCTCCTGCGGCGGCCCGAACAGATCCTCGTTCCAGTTGAGCGGCTCGTGCTCGGCGAGCCCGTGGCGCTCCTTCAGCTCGTCCCGCGTCTCGCCCGGGTCGTAGCGCTCGAGGCCGCGCAGCGACGGCCGGGCGAGGCGATCCCAGTCGGTCATGCGCCCGCCAGCTCCCGCAGCGCGGGCTCCAGCGCCCGTACGCACCACTCGACGGCGTCGGCGCCGGTCATCTCTTCGGGGGCGTGGCTGATGCCGCCCGCATCGCTGCGTACGAACAGCATCGCCGACGGCACTCCGGCCATGCCCATGATGGCCGCGTCGTGGCCGGCGCCGGACGCCGAGCGGCTGGAGCAGCTGATCTCGCGGGCCCCCGACGCCGCGCACCGCGCGGCGGCCGATGCCGGGTGCGCGGCCGAGTTCGCGCCCAGCTGGCGCTACGAGCCGGTGCCGATGAGCCCGGAGCCGGCGGCGGCGCTGCGCGGGGCGATCGCCGGGCTCGGGCTGGAGCCGTTCGAGCTGCCGTCCGGCGCCGGCCATGACGCGGCCATCATGGGCATGGCCGGCGTGCCCTCGGCGATGCTGTTCGTACGCAGCGACGCGGGCGGCGTCAGCCACGCGCCCGAGGAGATGACCGGCGCCGACGCCGTCGAGTGGTGCGTGCGCGCGCTGGAGCCGGCGCTGCGGGAGCTGGCGGCCGCATGACCGACTGGGATCGCCTGGCCCGGCCGTCGCTGCGCGGCCTCGAGCGCTACGACCCGGGCGAGACGCGGGACGAGCTGAAGGAGCGCCACGGGCTGGCCGAGCTCGAGCCGCTCAACTGGAACGAAGATCTGTTCGGGCCTCCGCAGCAGGCGCTGGATGCCGCCGCGGCGGAGCTCAACCGCGCGCCGCTCTACCCGGAGCGGGCGTTCGCCGACTTCCGCGACGCGGTGGCCGGCTGGCTGGGCGTGCCGTCGGCGATGGTGATCCCGGCCCACGGCGCCCAGTCGCTGATCGGCACCATCGCCACGGCGTTCGTCGATCCCGGCACCCGCGTCGTCATCCCGCGGATGACGTACGGCCTGTACGCGCAGGTGTGCGCCGCGGGCGGCGCCCAGGTGACGGCCGTCGACCCGGCGTCGGGGCTCGAGATCGACCTCGACGCCGTGGCCGCCGCCGCTCGCGAGCGGCGGGCGCGGATGGTCTGGCTGTGCGACCCCAACAACCCGACCGGCGACCTGATCGCGCCCGGCCGCTGGTCGGCGTTTCTGGACGAGCTGCCCGAGGACTGCATCGTCGTTGCCGACGAGGCGTACATGGACTTCGCCGACCCGGCCGAGCGTGCCGACCGGACGGCCGATGTCCGCGACGGGCGTCCGGTGATCGTGATCCGCTCGTTCTCCAAGATCTTCGGCCTGGCCGGGCTGCGGCTGGGCTACGGCGTCGCCGACCCGCGGGTCGCCCACCTGCTGGACGTCGTGCAGGAGCCGTTCAACGTCAACCGCATCGCGCTGGCAGCCGGCCGCGCGGCCGTCGCCGTGCCCGGGTTCGTCGAGCGGCGCCGGGCGGACGTCGCCGAGGCGCGCGCGGTGCTGCGTGACGAGCTGGCCGCCGCCGGCATCGCCAGCCGGCCGTCGCAGACGAACTTCGTGCTGGTCGAGCTGGGCACCGACGACCGCCCGGTCTGCGCCGAGCTGATCCGCCGCGGGCTGCTGATCCGGGGCGGGGCGGAGTTCGGCCTGCCCGGATTCGCGCGGGTCACGCTGGCGCCTACACCGGTGATGAGGCGGGCCGCGGCGGAGATCGCGGCCGTGCTGGCCGGATAGCCCAGCGGCCTATGTATGCCGTGTTATGGTATACCGGTTGACTGAGACGCTCGTCGCCGACCGCATCGCTGAACTGCTGCAGCGAGAGGGGGCCGAGTCCGTCGTCGGGTTCCCCGAGAACCGGCTGCTGAACTCGGCGTCGCTGATCGGCATGCGTCCGATCATCACGCGCACGGAGCGCGTGGCGGTCAACATCGCGGACGGCTTCGCCCGGGCGACGAATGGTGAGCGGATCCTCCCCTGCGTCACCCAGTACGCGCCCGGTGCGGAGTCGGCGTTCGGCGCCGTCGCCCAGGCCTACGGCGACCGTAGCCCGATCCTGCTCTGCCCGTCCGAGCATGCTGTCGCCGACCAGGACTCGGAGCCGAACTTCCGGATCGAGGGGGCGTACCGGCCGATCACGCGCTGGGCGGCGACGCTGAACGACCCGGCGCGCGGCCCCGAAATCTTTCGTCGTGCCCTGAACGCGCTGCGCGGGGTGCGCAACGGCCCCGTGGTCGTCGCGCTCGCCAACGACGTGCTGAACGGGCCGCCCGGCGACGCCGACTGGTCGATCGGCTCGATCGAGGCCCACCGCTCGCAGGCGGCACCGGAGGACGTCGAGCAGACCGCGCGGATGCTCGCCGGCGCGACCGCGCCCGTGATCCTGGCCGGCCAGGGCGTGCTCTACGGCGGCGCCACAGCCGAGCTGGTCGAACTCGCCGAGCGCACCGGGACGCCCGTTGCCACCACGCTCAACGGCAAGAGCGCGTTCCCCGAGAACCATCCGCTGTCGCTGGGCACTGCCGCGCGGACGAGGCCGGCCGCCGTCGACCGCTTTTTCGAGCAGGCGGATCTGATCCTCGGGGTGGGCACGAGCTTCACGCGCTCGCTGTACATCACGCCGCTGCCTTCCGGGGCAACGCTGGGGCAGATCGTCAACGACCCGCGCGACCTGGGGTGTGGGTACCCGATCGACTTCGGCTGTATCGGCGACGTCAAGCTGGTGCTGCGACAGCTGCTGGAGCTGGCCGGCGATGGCCCGGCTCGACGGGTGGACGATGAGGTCGCCGCCGCTCGCTCCGCGTTCACCGAGGCGTGGCTGCCGCACCTGCAGTCGGACGCCGCACCGCTCAGCCCCTACCGGATCGTGTGGGAGCTGATGCAGGCCGCCGACCGCACGCGCACCGTTGTCACTCATGACGCCGGTCACCCGCGCGACCAGATCGTGCCGTTCTACGAGACGCTGGTGCCCCGCGGCTACCTGGGCTGGGGTAAGTCGACGCAGCTCGGCACCGGCCTCGGCCTGGCCATGGGCGCCAAGCTCGCCCGGCCGGACTGGCTGTCCGTCAACATCATGGGCGACGCCGCGTTCGGCATGGTCGGCATGGACTTCGAGACCGCCGTCCGCGCGCGCCTCCCGATCCTCACGATCGTCATGAACAACGGGCTGATGGGCGGCTACGGCGAGTGGATGCCGGACGCCGTCGAGCGTGACTCCGCCAACCGGTTGAGTGGCGACTACGCGGGCGTGGGCAGGGCGCTGGGCGGCCACACCGAGCGGGTCGAGCGTCCCGACGAGCTGCGCGCCGCGCTCGACCGCTGCATCGCCAGCACGGAGTCGGGACAGGCGGCGCTGCTCGAGGTGATGACCCACGAGGAGCACGAGCTTGCGACCGGCTGAGCCGTCAGGGCCTGCCGGTCTCGTCCGTCCAGGTCGCCTGGACGTGGCCGAGGTGGTCGCGCATGGCCTCCTGCGCCGCCGGCGGATCGTGGGAGGCGATGGCGTCGCGGATCCGCTGGTGCATCTTGACGACCAGCCGGCGTTCGGGACGGCCGCGGGAGAGGTTGCGGCGCCGCACCTCGACCAGCATCCCCCCGATCGAGTCATGGAGCACCAGGAACAGCTCGTTGTGCGTGGCCGATGCGACGACGCGGTGGAACTCGAGATCGATGAGGACGCTCTTCTCGAGATCCGAGCACTCGTTCTCGAAACGGACGATTGTGTCGTCCATCCGGACAATATCGTCGTCGGTGGCACGCTCGGCGGCCAGCCCGGCGGCGGCCACCTCCAGCACCCGCCGCACCTCGTCGACCTTCGAGTAGTCCATCATGCTGCCCTGGACGAAGTGGCGCATCGACTCGCTGACGGTCTCGGCGTCGACGGCGACGAGACGCACGCCGCTGCCGCTCCGCACCTCCAGCAGGCCCTTCGCGCTGAGTGCGCGGACGGCCTCGCGGATGACCGTGCGGGAGACGCCGAACTGGTTTC
>DATLLN010000160.1:0-3177 GCA_035537835.1 Gaiellales bacterium | reverse complement strand
GAGGAACACCTTGCGGCCCGCGCGCAGCAACTCGTCGGCGATCTGCGTTCCGGACGACCCGGCGCCGACCATGAGCACCGCGCCCTCCGGCAGCTGGCCGGGGTTGCGGTACCCGGTCGAGTGGAGCTGCACCAGTCCGGCATCGTCGGGAACGATCGCCGGGATCACCGGGCGCTGGAACGGGCCGGTCGCGGCGACCACGAACGTCGCGTCGATCGCGCCGGCCGACGTCTCGGCGCGGAAGCCGAGCCGGCCGGTCGCCCTGCGGACGGACAGCACGTCCACGCCGCAGCGGATCGGCGCCGCGATCTGCTCGGCGTACTCGGCGAAGTACTCGGCGACCCGGTCCTTCGAGGGGAAGTCGTCCGGGCCGACGTCGGAGAAGTCGAGCCCGGGGAACCGGTCGTGCCAGGCCGGACCGTTGGCGACCAGGGAGTCCCACCGCTCGGAGCGCCAGCGCTCGGCGATCCGGTGCCGCTCGATCACGAGGTGGGGGACGCCGGCGCCGCTCAGGTGCTCGCTCATGGCCAGGCCGGCCTGGCCGCCGCCGACCACCAGCGCCTCGACGCGCTCGGCCGACGCCGTCACGATCGCTCCCTCCATCGAAAGCCGGTCGGGGCCGCGCCGGGTGGCAGCGGGCTGCCGGGCAGGCTGCCGTCGGGATCGTCCTCGTTGTAGGCGCTGGGCGCGACGTCGTTCGGCGCATCGGCGTGGAACAGCGATGCCAGTAGCTCGATCTGCCCGCGGCCGACACCCAGTTCGCCCATGCCGCCGCCGTACATCGGCCGCCTCTCCCGCGCGCACCGGGCGTACACGTCGAACAGCGGCCGCAGGCTGCCGATGCGAGACGGCTTGACGTTGACGACCCGCGCTGCAAGCGGCGTCGAGCCGATGTCGTCGGCGGTGTGTATCGGCGCGTCGTACGACGTCCGGTCGAGATGACCGGCGAGGCGCTCGGCGACGCCGGGCAGGTCGTGCGGGTCCTCCAGATACGCGTGCGGGAAGGCCGCGAGCGCGTGGTCGTACAGCGCGAGCAGGGCCGCCGGATCCTCGACCTCGAAGCTGTACTGCCCCTTGAAGTCGATCGTGTCGACGGCGCCCGTCGCGGCGACCTCGTCGACCAGCGCCGGTGCCCAGCTCGCCTCGGCGTCGAGCTTGAAATGGATATCGGGGGAGCGGTCGAGCCGCCGGCGCAACGGCTCGATCGACGGTGGCTTGCCGAGGCCCAGCGAGTTGACGAAACGCACCGGCTGCGGCTCAAGGCCGAGCACGTCGTGCAGCGGCCGGCCGGCCTGGCGCAACGCGAGGTCGAGCGCTGCGGACTCGAACGCCCAGCTGCGGAACCGCAGGGCCACGTCCCACTCGGGCGGCTCGGGCCACAGCGGGAGCGTCGCCAGCTGCGCGCAGAAGCTCTCCAGCGTCCACTCGCCCGCGAGCGGCAGCGCCGGCTGCCGTTCGTGCAGCGTGGTGCCGTCCTCGCTGAACACCCCGACGTCCTCGCCCAGCCCGTCGGTGTCGCCGCCGATCGATGGGCTCCCCGGATTCACGAGCGGCAGTGTCGCACAGGGGATCCCGGAATCGTCGATGCGATCAGGTACGGTTGTCGTCTGCCCATGGACTTCAGACTCGAACTGATCGCGGTGCCCGTCTCTGACGTCGACCGCGCCAAGGCGTTCTATGTCGACCAGGCCGGCTTCAACGCCGATCACGACCATGTGATCAACGAGAACCTGCGCTTTGTCCAGCTGACACCGCCCGGCTCCGCGTGCTCGATCGCGATCGGCACCGGCGTCACGGAGGCCGAGCCGGGTTCGGTGAGGGGCCTGCAGCTCGTGGTCAGCGACATTGAAGCGGCACGCGCCGAGCTCGCGGGCCGCGGCGTCGAGATGTCGGAGATCGAGCGCTTCCCGTGGGGCGCGTTCGTGTTCTTCTCCGACCCGGACGGCAACGCCTGGGCCGTGCAGCAGATCTGACCGGGCCGGCCGGTCTGAGGCGACGCAGTCGACGTGGAAACGTCGCGGATCCGTCCGACACCCGTGGGTGCGACGGAATCGCCCGTGGCAACACCGACGGGCCGGTAGCGCGCGGTCTGACATTCCCCGTAGCACAACATTTGGCGAGATACTGCCGCGATGGCCCTCCCCACCGGCACCGTCACGCTGTTGTTTACCGACATCGTCGGATCGACGGCGCTTCTGCAGCAGATCGGTGATGCCTACCGCCAGGCGTTGGACGAGCACCGAACGGTGCTTCGGGCGGCGTTCGCGGAGCACGGAGGAGCCGAGGTTGGCACGCAGGGCGACTCGTTCTTCGTCGCATTCAGCCGTGCATCGGATGCTCTCGCTGCGGCGTGCCACGGTCAGGACACGCTCACTGACACAGTGCGGGTCCGGATGGGCATGCACACGGGCGAACCACACTTGGCGGGGGACGACTACATCGGGCTCGATGTCCACCGCGCCGCGCGGATCGCGGCTGCCGCCAATGCCGGGCAGGTGCTGCTCTCGCAGCGCACCCGCGATCTGGTCGAGGACGTCGATGTCACATATCTCGGCATCCACCGGCTGAAGGATGTCGGCGAGATGCGGCTCTACCAGGCCGGTCACGAGGAGTTTCCACCCGTCAACAGCCTCAACCGAACCAACCTACCCGCCACTGCGACGCGGCCCGTTGGCCGCGACGTCGCCATCGCAGACATCCTCCGGATGGTTCGAGACGACGGGGCCCGGCTGATCACGATTACCGGCCCGGGAGGCATCGGCAAGACAACGCTTGGGCTGGAGATCGCTGCCGAGCTGCAGCCGGGCAGGGGCCAGGACGGGACCTGGTTCGTCGATCTGTCGCCGGTCGCCGATCCAACGCTCGTGGCCGCTGCCGTCTCCGCGGCGGTCGGCGCCCCGGGCGACCTCGCCGACCACCTTCGCGACCGTCGTGCGGTGCTGCTGCTCGACAACGTCGAGCAGGTTGTGGAGGCCGCCCCGTGGATTGCACACCTGCTGGAGGCGTGCCCAGGCGTGATGGCGATCGTGACCAGCCGCGAGGCGTTGCGGGTGCGCGCCGAGCGTGAGTATCCGCTCGATGGGCTCACAGTATCGGCCGCAGCGGAGGTCTTCCTGGGCCGGGCACGCGCCACGCAGCCTGGGTTCGACGCCGAGGACCCGCACTCGGGCCGCGGCC
>DATLLN010000159.1:0-4923 GCA_035537835.1 Gaiellales bacterium | reverse complement strand
CGTTCTTCGGGCAGTGGCTGGCGGAGCGGAACCTCGGTCTCGTACCCATCGCCGAACCGCAGACCTTCAGATGGCCCGGCCACTGGATCGCTCGAGTGCACGCCGCGAATGCCGACCACGCCGTCGTGATGTTCGGCTCGCCGTCCGGGCCACTGCATGACCCGCACGAGGCTCTCGCCCGTGGTGGCGAGATCGCCGAGGGCTGGATCCTCGCTCGGCTGGACGTCCACCTCCCTATCGATCAGCCGTACGGATCGACACGGGACTCCGGCTCGGTCGCCGGGATTCTGGTCTCACCAGAAGCCGAAGCACCGATGGTTCGCGTCGACGAGGCGAGCGCGGTGAAGGGCCGCGGACTCGCAGGGGATCGCTACTACGATGGCAACGGCACGTTCAGCAAGCCCGGCCGCGGCTACGAGCTGACGCTGGTGGACGCCGACGTGCTGCAGGAGGTCGGACTGACCTGGGAGGACGACCGCCGCAACATCGTCACCCGGGGCATCGACCTGAACGCACTCGTCGGGCGCAAGTTCACGGTCGGCGGCATCGAGTGCATTGGGCGACGCCTCGCAGAACCGTGCGCGCATCTCGAGAGGCTGTCGCGGCCCGGAATCCTGCGGCCACTGGTGCACCGTGGCGGACTCCGCACCGACATCGTTGCCGACGGCACCGTTCGGGTCGGCGACGGTGTCACACCCAGCAGCTGACCCGCCCGCATATCCGACCGCCATGCCATCCTCGCCACCCACCGCGGACCTGCCGGTCTGTGAGGCACCGCAGCTCAGCCCGTCCCTCAAGGATGGCGATGGACAAGTACCGGTGCGACAGCGGAGATCGCAGCCACGTTCGCTTCACTGTGCTCCACCCAAGGGCGCGGAGGGGAGTGTCCACGTCAACGCGCCCCGTGACTGGGGGTACTGCGGCCCTGGCGACCCCGGCTCGACCGTCGTCGTCTCGCCCTTCGAGCCGACACTCGCCGCCACGCTCCGGCATCAGTAGCCCGGTAGGATCGGCTCGTGGAGCACTACGACCCGGCGATGAGCTTCGACGAGGACGTCGCGCGGAGCTACGACGCGGGGCTGCGCGGCGACGAGGATGCGGCGGTCGCCTTCCTCGCCGAGCAGGCACGTGGCGGGCCGGCGCTCGAGCTCGCGATCGGCACCGGCCGCATCGCCCTGCCGCTGGCGGCCGAGGAGATCCAGGTCGACGGGATCGACGTGTCGGAGCCGATGGTCGCACGCATCCGCGAGAAGCCCGGGGGCGAGCGGATCGGCATCACCATGGGCGACATGGCCGAGGTAGCAGTCGACGGCCGGTACCGCCTGATCTACGTCGTGTTCAACTCGCTCTACAACCTCCCAGACCAGGAGGCCCAGATCCGCTGCTTCCGGAACGTCGCCACACATCTCACGGATGACGGCGTGTTCGTGATCGAAGCGTTCACACCGGGCTACCTGCACCGCCTACGCGACCACCAGTACGTCGACGCCGAGGAGATCCGGGTCGACAAGGTGTGGCTCGACGTCGCACAGCACGACCCGATCGCCCAGCGGCTGGTCAAGAACCACGTCGCGCTGACCTCATCCGGGATCGCGCTGAACCCGGTGGTGCTGCGCTACGCGTGGCCCAGCGAGCTCGACCTGATGGCGCGGCTCGCCGGGCTCGGGCTGCAGGCACGGTGGGGCGGGTGGGAACGCCAGCCGTTCACCGCGGACAGCCGGCTGCACGTGTCGGTGTGGGGACGTTCGTCCGGGTGACCGCCGCCGAGACCACGCTGCAGCTCGCGCGCCGCTAACGCGACGCGTTCTTCGCCCAGGATGCCGACGAGATCATGTCCCTCGTCACGCAGGACTTCGTGTTCGAGAACGTCACGGCGGGTGAGCGGATCGTCGGCGCGGACGCCGCGCGCCGCCACATCGCCGCGATCCATGCGCGCTGGCCCGACCTGCGATTCGAGGAGCGCCGGGAGGGGATCATGGCCGGCGACAGCCACGCGGTTGCGGAATGGACGGCGCAGGCAACGCACCCCGATACCGGACGGCGCATCGAGTGGGACGGCGTGGATCTGATCCTGGTCCGCGACGGCCGAATCGCCCGCAACGCGGTGTACTCATCCGGGCACGCCGCTCGCCAGGTCGGCTAGACCGAAAGCACGCGGCCGAACAACTCGAGCATCCGCATCCAGTGGCGCTCGGCGGACGGCTCGTCGTAGGCGGGCGTGTCCACCTGCGTCCAGCCGTGCGCGGCCCCAACGTACAGCTCGGAGGTGTGCCGGACGTGCGCGTCGGCCAGCGCCTGCGTCAGCCGCGCCATCTGCTCCGGCGGCATCGAGCCGTCGTTGTCGGCGTGACCAACGTACAGCTCACCGCGGGCATTGACCGCAGCCAGGTGCGGGCTGTCCGGATCCTCCGTGGCCATCCCGCCGCCGTGGAAGCTTGCGGCCGCGGCGACCACGTCCGGGAAGTCACCCGCCATACGCAGGCTCAGCCGGCCGCCCATGCAGTAGCCGACCGTCCCCACCGTCCCCGGATCGACCTCGGTGCGGCTGCGGACGTACGCCATCCAGGCTTTGGCGTCCGCGCGTGCGACCGGCGGCGTCAGCCTCCGGATCTTCGGCCCGAGGATCGCCCACAATGGCGCGCGATCTTCGGCGCGCATCAGCTCGTCGAGGTTCTCAGCCACCGGTGAGCGGCCGTCCCGGTAGAGGACGTTGGGCACGAACACGGCGTAGCCATGGGAGGCAAGACGCTCGGCCAGACCCTCGAGCGACGGGCGGATGCCGTACGCATCCATGTAGACGAGCACGGCCGGGTGGACGCCCCCGGCCGGTCGCACGAACAGCGCGTCGGCGACGCCGTCGGCGGCCTCGATGTCCACATGCTCGGTGACGACGTCCACAGCCCGAGTCTAGCCAGCGCCCCTCTACGATCCACACGTGGCGATCGAGTACGAATGGCGCGGCGCGTTCGACGACCGCGAGATGAGCGCGCTGCACGCCGAGGGGTTCGAGCACGAGCTGACGGTCAACGACTGGCGCGGCCAGGTCGAACGTCACAGCCTGGGCTGGGTGTGCGCACGCCGGGACGGCCGGCTGGTCGGCTTTGTCAACGTCCCCTGGGACGGCGACACCCATGCCTTCATCCTGGACACGCTGGTCACTGCAGACTGCCGCCGGCTGGGTGTCGGCCGCCGGCTGGTCGCCGTGGCCGAGCGCGAGGCGCGCGCGGCGGGCTGCCAGTGGCTGCACGTCGACTTCGAGGATCACCTGCGCCCGTTCTACTTCGACGCGTGCGGTTTCACGCCGACCAACGCCGGGCTGATCGAGCTGTAGCCCGACTACGATACGCGCCATGTTCCAGAAGACGACACTCCCCAACGGGCTGCGCGTGATCACCAGCCCCATGCCCGCCGCCAAGTCCGTCGCCGTGATGGTGATGGTCGCCGCGGGTAGCCGTTACGAGACCAAGCCCACCAGCGGAATCGCCCACTTCGCCGAGCACATGTTCTTCAAGGGCACGGAGAAGCGGCCGACCGCCAAGGACATCTCCGCCGAGGTCGACGGGATCGGCGGCGAGTTCAACGCATTCACCGGCAAGGAATACACCGGCTACTACATCAAGTGCGCCGCCGAGCACCGCGAGCTCGCGCTGGACGTGCTGGCCGACCAGCTGCTGTCGTCGCGCTTCGATCCCGAGGAGATCGAGCGGGAGAAGGGCGTGATCATCGAGGAGCTGAACATGTACGTGGACACGCCGCGTGACCACGTGGACAGCGTCTACGACCAGCTGCTGTTCGGCGACCAGCCCCTGGGCTGGGACATCATCGGCACCAAGGACACGATCCGCGCCGCTGAGCGCGACACCTTCCTCTCCTACCTCGACGCGTGGTACGCGCCGCGCCGGCTCGTGGTCGGCGCCGGCGGCGCCGTCGACGACGGGTTCGTGGCGGAGGTCGAGCGGCACTTCGGGCACCTCGCCGACCGCAGCACCGGTGACGCGCTGCCGGTGGAGGTCCTCCAGACCGAGGCCCGCGTGCGGCTGGCCACCCGCGACTCCGACCAGGCGCACCTGCGGCTGGGCGTCCGCGGCATCGAGACCACCAGCCCCGACCGCTACGCCATGCAGGTGCTGACGGCGATCCTCGGCGGCGGCATGTCGTCGCGGCTGTTCACCGAGGTGCGCGAGCGCCTCGGGCTCGCCTACTACGTCTACGGCTACCACCAGAGCTACGCCGACGCCGGCACCCTGTTCGCGCAGGCCGGGGTCGACACCGAGCGGATCGACCAGGCGGTCTCGACGATCGTCAAGGAGTTCCGCACGATGGCCGACGAGACGGTGCCCGCGGACGAGCTGCGCCGCTGCAAGAACTACCTGAAGGGCCGGCTCGTCCTGCAGCTCGAGGATCCGCGCGGGCTGCTGATGTTCGGGCTGCGCCGCGAGGTGCTCGAGAACCGGCTGGCGGAGCCCGAGGAGCTGCTCGATGCGATCGAGGCGGTGACAGCCGAGGACATCCAGCGGCTGGCCCGCCAGATCGTCGTCGACGACGGCCTGAACTTCGCGCTGGTCGGGCCGTTCGACGACCACCAGCGGTTCCTCGACCTGCTGGCGGCCTAGCCGGGGGGCAACAGAATCCGGGCGAGGCTCTCCGCGAGCCACGTCGTATATGCGGTCCGCGACCAGCCCCGCCTGCGCATCAGCAGCTGCTGCAGGTCGGAGCTGGCCAGCGCCCACACCGTGTCCACCGCGACGGCGCGGTCGACGGCCAGCGGTCCGCGGGCGCTGAGGGCGTCGACGAACTCCGCCAGACCGGCGCGGCGGACGAGCGCGTCGAGCAGCGCGGGCTTGCTGCCGAACGCCTGGTAGACCGTCTCCGCCGACACCCCGGCCCGGCTCGCGATCGCCGCGACCGACGTGCCCGCGAACC
>DATLLN010000158.1:0-12064 GCA_035537835.1 Gaiellales bacterium | reverse complement strand
GAACTCGACCATGGCGCTCGCCGAGCGGCTCGGAACCAGGCCGAGCGACGCCTGGTTCAGGTACACACAGTGCTCCAGCGCGGCGTACTGCTGACGCGGGATCAAGGCCGAGGTCACTCCGATAGCCTACAGGCTATGGTTGGTTGAAGACCGGCGCGCGAAGTCGTAGGGTCGGACGATGTTCCGTCGTGCCGGCCCGATCCTTGTCGTCGTGGTGCTGGTGTTCTGGGTGGTCGGAGTGAGCAGTGCGATGGCGAGCACGACCACAAGCCTGAAGACCGTGCACTACGGCGGTGACTCGTTCAGGAATTTCGATTTCGACTCGCAGAAGGCCTCCGCAGGCAACGTCGACTGGCCGGTCGACCTTGTCTTCTGGGGCAATGCGTCGGTCGGCAAGGTGTACTCGGGGATCGGCTGGTCGTTGGCCGGGTCGAACGAGTATGCCCGGATCAATGACGGCACAGGCGCCATCTGGGTGGCGAGCGCCGGACGAAAGAGCGGCCTCTGCTCCGGCACCCACTTCCGGCTCTATGCGCCCCCGGTCGGCTACCTGTCCAGCCGCAAGCTCGGGCACTACCTGATCGCCACGGCGCACGTCGACAAGAACGAGTGCTTCGGCTCGGCGCAATACGGGTGGAACGAGACGGCCGAGGCGACCGTCGCATCCCGGGCGGCCGCGGCGTGGGGGGCCGCGAACGTGCAGGCGAATGCGACGCTGATGCCCGACGGCATCACGTCCACCTTTTCGCTGTTCGGGAACGCTCAGAGCGAGCAGCAGGGGAGCCACTTCTTCGACAACAACGGACTGCCGACGCTGATCCACGTTCCCTAGCTATGATCGCGGCCCGTCGGCGGCCACAACGTTTCGGGGGAGTCGAATGGCAGAGAACGAGAAGGATGCGTCCACCAGGATCGACGAGCGGATCGAGGAGCTGGGGGACTGGCGCGGCGAGACGCTGAGCAGGGTGCGGGGGATCATCAGGTCGGCCGACCCGGAGATCGTCGAGGAGTGGAAGTGGGCGAAGGCCACCAGCCCGGGCACGCCGGTCTGGTCGCACGGCGGGATCATCTGTACCGGCGAGACGTACAAGAGCGTCGTCAAGCTGACCTTCATGAAGGGCGCGTCGCTGGACGACCCGGCGAAGCTGTTCAACTCGAGCCTCGAGGGCAACGCGCGCCGCGCCATCGACATCGGCGAGGGCGAGCAGATCGACGAGGCCGCCCTGAAGGCGCTCGTCCGCGAGGCCGTCGATCTGAACGTGTCAGGCAAGAAGTAGCGGCCACCGTGTAACAACGGGGTCAGACCCCTTTGTTACAGGCGCCCGATCTGCGACCATCGGCGTCGTGCCAGAACGCGAGCCGGAGAGCAACATCGAGATCGTCTGGGCGGACTGGGTCGACGCCATCCGCCGCGGCGACATCGAGCGCCTGGCGAAGCGGATCACGCCGACCACCGTTCATCGGGGCGTGCGCCCCGAGCTGATCTGCCGGGACGGCGCCGAGGTTGTCGAGAACGCCCGGTCGAGCAGCGGGCAGCTTCCCCAGGTGGAGGCGATCGAGCTGGTCGCCGCCGGTGACCATGTCGTGCTCGGGATCCGCGCTCCGGACATCGGGCCGGAGGGCGACCAGGGCCAGGTCTTCATCGTCTTCACCCTGCGCCACGGGCTGATCGTCGAGATCCAGGACTACCTGGTGCGCGGCGACGCGCTGGCGGCGGCCGGCGCCTCCGATCCGGCTGGCTGGAGGTAGGGCCGCGACGTCGTTCGACGCCACATCCCCGCGGGGCCTCGAGTCGAGCGGGCGGCGGGCGATCCGGGTGCTGGTGGCGCTCGCGCTGCTGGCCGCCGGCGCACTGGTCGTGCGCGGGGCCGGGCAGGTGCTGCCCGAGCAGCTCGCGATGTTCCCGGCGCTGGCGTTGTCGATCGGCCTCCCGGGTGCGGCCGTGCTCCGCGTCGCCGGGCTGGACGAGCGGCTGCTGCCGGCAACCGCTCTCGGCGCCGCGCCGGTGCTCGGCCTGGCGGCCTGGGTCCCCCTGCTGCTGGTCGCGCTGGTGGCCGGCCTGCCGCTGGCCGTCGCGCTCTGGACGCTGCTGGCCGCCTCCGCTGTCGCGCTCGCCCTGGCCGGCCCGCCGCGGATCCCGCTCGGCCGGGAGGCGCTCGGTGTCGCGCTGGCGGGGCTGGGAACGGCGGTGCTCGCCGCCCGCTGGGCGAAGCCGGTGCTCGAGTCCGACGCGCTGTTCCACGCCGGCCGGGTGCGCAAGCTGGTCGACCTCCACGAGCTCTCCTTCGGCGGCCTCTCGGCGTACCAGGACGGCCACGTCCACGCCGGCTACGCCTTCCCCATCGTCCACGCCGCGGAGGCCGGCGCCGTCGAGCTTGCCGGCGTCGACCCCTCGGTCGGCTTCCTCGCGCTCGTCCCGGCCTGCGCGTTCCTCGTCCCCGCCGCGGTCTATGCGGCCGGCCGCATCCTGGGCGGCATGCCCGCGGGGATCGCCGTCGTCGGCTTCGTGGTCTGGGACGCGATCAGCTCATCCGGCGGCGTGCTGGACTCGAGCGAGCAGCCCGGCGGCATCGTCTTCCGCGTCGTCGTCCCGGTCTGCATCGCGCTGATCGTCGAGGTCGTCCGGCTGGACGACGAACCTCGCATGGAGGGGGCCCTGGTCGCCGCGGTGCTGGTAGCGGTGCTCGCCCACCCCACGTACGTGATGCCCGTGCTGGCGATGATCACGGCTGCGGTGATCGCCCGTCGCGGGCGCGGATGGCGCGCTATGACCGGCGCCTACGCCGTCTCCGCGGTCACCCTCGGCGCGATCTGGTTTGCGGCGATCCGCGGCACCGGCGGCGCCGCCGGCACGCGACTCGACCCCGGCGGGTTCGCGCTGCTCGGCGGACACCCCGTGATCCGCGACGGCGACATCGTGATCGAAGGCCGCCTCGCGGTCCTGCTCGGCCTGCTGGCGATCCCGATCGTGGTCGCCGCCTGGCGGGGCACGCACACGCTGGCCGGCGCGATCGGCGCCGGCGCGCTGGCGGTGCTCTGCCTGCCCGGGCTGCCGGCGCTGCTGGCGCCGCTGATCGGCCCGCACCAGGTCGGCCGGCTGCGCGGCGCGGTGCCCTGGCCCGAGCTGCTGGCGCTGCTGCTGGTGCTGCTGGCCGCGACGTGGCCGGGGCGGGTGTGGTGGATCGCCACCGGACTGGCCGCGGCCTCGCTGGGCGTCGCCTGGATGGGGGACGGTGCTGCGATCGCCCAGACCGCGCTCATCGCCGGGATCGCCGTGGCCGGGGTCGTGCTGGTCATCCTCCGGGTGGCCTCCGGCCGGCCGGCGACGTTCGCGGTGCCTCCCGTGGTGCCGGTGTTGCCGGTGGTGGTGATGGCCATCGCGGTGGTGGTCGGGTCGGTCTGTACCGACGGCCGCGCGACGCTGTTCACGTTCCAGCATGGCACGCCGGCGGACGCCCGGCACCGGCCGTCGAGCGGGCTGATCGACTTCATGCGCCGTCACGACGGGCCGCCGTTCCCGGTCGTCCTGGCACCGCTCGCCAACGGGCGCGGCAACGACTTCACCGGCCTCGCCTTCAACCTGGTCGGCCAGGCCTCGGTCGACGCTGTCTCGCTGCCGGCCGCCCGCACGCGGGCCGAGCCGGGCAACGACCCCGCGCAGCGCCGGTCGGACACTCACGCCTTCTTCGACCCGTCGACGCCACCCGGCCGACAGCGAGAGATCCTCGACCGCTACGACGTCCGCTACGTGGTCGTCGACGAGCCGCTGACCACGCGCGCCGCCGAGGCCGCGGCACACGCGCCGGGGCTGACCCAGGTGTACGCCGACCGCACCGGCCGCGACCGGTTCGTCGTCTACCAGGTCAACCGATGATCGCGCGGTAGCTCTCGGGGTCGGTCGGCCCCTCGGTGGCGATCAGCAGCGCCCGCGTCGAATCGTCCAGCCCGACGTCGGCGCGCAGCTCTGCGCACGCCTGCTCCGTCGCCAGCGCCCGCAGCGCCGCCACCGGCGCCGCCCCGCAGTCGCCGATCGGCAGGCCGACGGTCGCCAGGTCGCGCATCGCGTCGTGAACCTCGTCGTCGTCCACGGTGATCGTCCCGTGCATCCCGTCGCGCAGCGTCGGCCAGGCGGTCTCCGAGATCTCCGCGCAGTCGAGCCCGGCCATCGTCGTGCCCGTATTGGCGACCGCGGTCGGGCATCCCGCCTCGAACGACGCCGTCAGGCAAGGCGCGGTCGACGGCTCGACGCCGATCACGCGCATGTCGACCTGCGCCGCGAAGCGCGTCGCCGCGGCCGCGAGCGAGCCGACGCCGGCCGGGACGAGCATTAGGTCGAAGCTGCCCTGCGCGAGCGTCTCCGCGAACAGCGTCTGGTATCCGTCGATCACCCAGCGCGCCGGGCCGAGCGTGCCGACGTCACCGATCTCCGCCACACCCGGCTGCTCGGCCGCCGCGTGCGCCTGCTCCAGCGCGTCCTCGAAGCTGCCGTCGACCACGATCACCTCGGCGCCCTCCGCCTCGATCGCCGCCCGCCGCGGCCGGCTGGAGACGGCGGGCAGGAAGATGCGCGCACCCAGCCCTCGACGGGCGGCCTCGTGGGCGACCGCGCGGCCGTGGTTGCCCGCGCTGGCAGCGACCAGCTCCCGCACATCTGGGCGCTCGCGCAGCGTTCGCTCCGCCGCCCAACTCGCGCCGAGCACCTTGAACGCGGGCAGGCCGAGACGGCCCGACTCGTCCTTCAGGCCGGCGACGGCGATCCGCGTCTCGGCCGCCAGCCAGGGGAGGTCGTGGAGCGGCGTCGGCTCGTAGGCCTCCAGCGCGGCGTGGAAGCCTGCCGCATCGGTGCTCGGCTCGGGCACGACGTCCTGGTGCACCGCCCGATTCGTGTAGACCCGCCGGCTCACGCAGCCGCGCCCGCCAGCCGTTCCTCGATCTCTTCCCGCCGCGGCATCGCCGGCTGGCAGCCCGAGCGCTCGACGCTGACCGCTGCGGCGGCCATGCCGAACCGGACGGCGTCCTCGAGCGGCCGTCCCTCGGCCAGCGCGGCAGCCAGTGCGCCGGTCAGCGCGTCGCCGGCGCCGGTCGTGTCGACGGCCTCCGCTGCGAACGCCGGCAGTTCCGGCCCGTCGGGCAGCACGCACGCGCCGCGCTTGCCGAGCGTGAGCACGACCGCGGGCGGCCGCTCGGCGCCGAGCGCGTCGAGCTCCGTCTCGTTGACCACGGCGATATCGAACCGCTCGATCAGCTGGGCGGGAATGCGGCTCGCCGGAGCGGGGTTGACGACCGCCAGCGCGCCGGTCGCGCGTGCGGTCTCGAGCGTCGCCGCCACCGCCGCCGGCGTCGTCTCGGCCTGGGTCAGCCAGACGTCGGCCTGGGCGCCGGCGGGCGGACCGGACGCCTGCGTGTTCGCGCCGTAGACCGCGACGATCACGTTCTCGCCGCCGCCTTCGACCAGGATAAGCGCCACGCCGGTCGGCTCGTCGACGCGCCGCAGGCCGGTGACGTCGATCCCGTCCGCCGCCAGCGCCGCCGCCACCTGGTCGCCGAAGCCGTCACGGCCGCAGGCGCCCGCGAACGACACCTGCGCGCCGGCGCGGGCGGCGGCCACGGCCTGGTTCGCGCCCTTTCCTCCCGGCGCGTAGGCGAGGCGGTTGCCGGCGATCGTCTCACCTGGCAACGGCAGCCGGTCGACGTACCCGAACACATCCATGTTGACGGAGCCGCAGACGCCGACGCGGCCCCCGCCGCTCACGCCCACCACATCTCGGCCTGATCCGAGTCCTTCAGCATGATCGAGCTGAGGAAGGCGACGGCCTTCTCCAGTCCCTCGTCCACCGACATCAGGCCGTCCTCGTGCTCGATGCTCATCACGTGGTCGTAGCCGACCATGCGCAGTGCGCTGACCATGTCCCGCCAGACCTTCTCGCCCTGGCCGTACCCGACCGTGCGGAACGTCCAGGCCCGCTCCAGGAACCGCGTGTAGTCCTTGGTGTCGATCACGCCGTTGCGCGCGACGTTGCCGCGGTCGACGTAGGTGTCCTTCGCGTGGACGTGGAACAGCGCGCTCGCCGCGCCCAGCTCCTTGATCGCCTCGACAGGGTCGGCCTGTTGCCAGAACAGGTGGCTGGGGTCGAAGTTCGCGCCGATCTCCGGCCCAGCCGCGTCGCGCAGGCGAAACAGCGACTCGTTGTTGTAGACCACGAATCCGGGATGCATCTCGAGCGCGATCCTAACGCCCGCCGAGCGGGCGAACGTCGCCTCGTCCGACCAGTAGGGGATCACCTTCTCCGTCCACTGCCACTCGAGGATGTCGCTGTACTCGGGCGGCCAGGGCGACGTGACCCAGTTCGGGTGGACGGCGCCGTCGTGGTCGCCGGGGCAGCCCGAGAAGGCGTTGACGACCGACACCTCGAGCAGCCCGGCAAGCTGCGCGGTCTTGCGCCACGTCTCGTGGGCCGTACGGGCGACGGCCTCATCCGGGTGGAGCGGGTTCGCGTGCTGGCTGAGCGCGCTGATCACCATGCCGCGGCTTTCGACCGCCCGGCGCAGCGCGTGCACCTTGGACTCGTCGGCGAGCAGCTCGTCCGGATCGCAATGTGCGGTGCCAGGATGCCCGCCGCTGCCCAGCTCGACCGCCTGCACGCCCAGGCCGGCCAGCCGGTCGAGCACCTCCTCGAACGGCGTGCCGCTGTACAGCACGGTGAAGACCCCGAGTCTCACGTGGAGCGCTGATCCTACCGGCTGGTCGATACTGCGGAAGGGATGCGGATCTTGCAGGTGATCGCGGTGATGGGCCAGGGCGGCGCCGAGCGGATGGCGCTGCAGCTGGCAACCGACGGCGTCCGCCACGGTGAGCCTGCCGCGATCGCCGCCGTGCCCGGCGACTGGGCGGATCGGGTGCCCGGCTCTGGCGCGCAGTTCTATCCGATCCCGCTGCTCCGCCGCTCGCCGCTCGCCGTCGCCGAGGGCGTGCGCGCGCTGCGCGGGGCCGTCAACACCTTCCGGCCGGACATCGTCCACACCCACAACGTGGTCGTGACGGCCGGCATGCGCGGAGCGCTGACCACCATGCGCCACCGGCCGCGCATGCTGACGACGTTCCACGGCACGCCGCCGGAGCGCTACCGGCGCGCCGCGCTGCTGCTGCGCGGCACGACGCCGCACATCGTCGCCTGCAGCGCCAGCGTCGGTCGCAAGCTGGCCGATGCCGGATACCCGGCCGGCCGGATCGAGGTGATCCCCAACGGCGCCCGCCTGGAGCCGGCGACGCCAGGGCGGATCGACGCCGCCCGTGAGCGCTACGGGCTGACGGCGGAGCGCACGGTGGTGGTCGGCGTCGGCCGGCTGGTGCCGCAGAAGGCATGGCACCTGCTGATCGAGGCTGCCGAGTCGATCGAGGGCGCCGACATCGTGGTCGCGGGCACCGGCGAGCTCCACGAGGAGTTGGCCGCAGGGGCCGCCGCACGTGGCGGGCGCGTGCGGTTCCTGGGGCCAGTGGACGACGTGGCCGCGGTGCTGGCGTGCGCCGACTGCTTCGTCTCGACATCGCGCTGGGAGGGGCTGCCGCTGACGCTGCTGGAGGCGCTCTCGCTGGGCGTGCCGGCGGTGTCGACCGCGGTCGACGGCGTGGCCGACGTGATCACGGAGGACGCGGCGGTGCTGGTGCCGCCCGGCGACCCGGCTGCGGTCGCCCGCGAGGTGCAGCGCGTGCTGGACGATCCCGCCCATGCGGCGCAGCTGTCGGCCGCCGCCAACCTGCTGGCCGCGGACTGGGCGCCCGAGCTGATGATCGAGCGCTACCGGGACGCGTACCGGCGGCTCATCGGCCGGTAGCCGTCCGCAACCGCGCCCGCATCGCGTCGTCGACCGGCAGCCGGTCGGTGCGCCGCCGCGTCAGCCGGCGGACGCTGACATGCGCGTGGTCGGGGACGAAGCCGACCGCGGCGCAGCCGCGCAGCGACGGCACGTTGTCGTCCGCCACGTACGTCAGCGCGGACGCGTACCCCTCGTCGCGGGCGATGGCCAGCAGCTGCCACATGCCGTCGCTCATCGCCTTCTTGCCCCGGAACTCCGTGAACGTGTACGCGCCCTCCAGCATCACCTCGTCCGCGCCCAGCGGCTCGTACGTGTCGGGCACGCAGTCCTCCATCCGCGGCATCTCCGGCGGGCGGATCAGCCACTGGCAGTAGATCGGCCGCCCCCTGGACGTCTCGGCGACGTACAGGGTGGTCACGCCGTGCAGGCGGAAGCGCTCGCGGAGCAGCAGCTGCTTGAGGTCGGATGAGGCGGCGTGCTCGCGCTCCGTCTCGAAGCCGTGGAACGAGAGCAGCTCGGCCAGCCGCATCTCGAGCTCGAGGCGCGCGGGTTTCCGCTCGGGCAACGCCGACAGGTCGCAGCGCAGGCCCAGGTAGCAGCGCTCCCCCCACGCCTGCTCGGCGATCTCGTGCGCGGTCACCCGCGGGTCGGCGTGCGTGACCAGGTCGACGGCGGTCCTGATGTTGTCGCTGCTAATCGATGACATCGCTCACCTCCCGGTATCTGGTACCAGAGTGTCGCTACCCCAAGTGGTGGCCGCCATCACTTCGAGTCGGGTACCGTGACGCTCCGGACGCAAACGAAAGGAACGGCGGCGATGCAGCTGGGTATGGTGGGACTCGGGCGGATGGGCGCGAACCTCGTGCGCCGGCTGATGCGCGACGGGCACGACTGCGTCGTGTTCGACGTCAATCCCGACGCCGTCAAGGCGTTGGAGCAGGAGGGCGCGAAGGGCGCCTCCTCGATCGACGAGTTCGTTGCCATGTTGGACAAACCGCGGGCGGCGTGGGTCATGGTGCCGGCCGGGGACATCACCGAGAGCTCCGTGCGCGAGCTGGCTTCGCAGATGGAGGCGGACGATGTGATCATCGACGGCGGGAACTCATCCTACCGCGACGACATCCGGCGGGCCGGCGAGCTGCGGGAGCGGGGCATCCACTACGTCGACGTCGGCACGTCGGGCGGGGTCTACGGCCTGGAGCGCGGGTTCTGCCTGATGATCGGCGCCGAGGACGCGGTGTTCGCCCGGCTGGAGCCGCTCTTCGCGACCATCGCGCCGGGGCTCGGCGACATCGAGCGCACCCCCGGGCGCAGCGGCGACCCGACGCCCGAGGAGCTCGGCTACCTGCACTGCGGGCCGAACGGTGCCGGCCACTTCGTGAAGATGGTGCACAACGGCATCGAGTACGGGCTGATGGCGGCGTACGCCGAAGGACTCAACGTTCTCAAGCATGCCAACGCCGGCAAGCACCAGCGCGATGCGGATGCCGAGACGGCGCCGCTCGAGCATCCGGAGCTCTACATGTATGACATCGACGTCGCCGCGGTCTCCGAGGTCTGGCGGCGGGGCAGCGTCGTTGCTTCGTGGCTGCTCGATCTGACGGCCATCGCGCTCCACGAGTCGCCCGAGCTCGAGGAGTTCGGCGGCCGCGTGTCGGACTCGGGTGAGGGCCGGTGGACGGCGATCGCAGCCATCGACGAGGGCGTCCCGGCGCCAGTCCTGCTGACGGCGCTGACCTCCCGTTTCGAGTCGCAGGGCAGCGGGCAGTTCGCGAACAAGGTGTTGTCCGCCATGCGCAAGCAGTTCGGCGGCCATGCGGAGAAGCCCTCGTGAGCACGGACCTCGAGGTCGTCGCCGATCCGGCCGCCGTCGCGCAGCGCGGGGCGGAGGTGATCGCCGACCGCGCGCGCAGCGCGGTGGATGACCGGGGCGCGTTCATGTTGGCCGTCAGCGGCGGCCACACGCCGGTGGCGATGTTCGCGGCACTCGGCGAGCTCGACCTGCCGTGGGACGCGATCTCGATCTACCAGGTCGACGAGCGGATCGCGCCCGCGGGCGACGACGAGCGCAACCTGACTCATCTGATGGCCAGCCTCCCGGCGCCGGCCCGCAAGCGGGTCATTCCGATGCCGGTCGAGGCGGCCGATGTGACGGCCGCCGCGGCGGAGTACGCCGCGGCGCTGCCGGCGCTCGACCTCGTGCATCTGGGCATCGGGGACGACGGCCACACCGCGTCGCTGGTGCCCGGCGACCCGGTGCTCGAGGTCGCCGACCGGGCCGTGGCCGTGACCGGCGAGTACCGCGGGAGGCGGCGGATGACGCTCACCTACCCGCCGATCAACTCGGCGGCCGAGGTGCTGTGGATCGTCGCCGGCGCTGACAAGCGCGATCCGGTGGCGAAGCTGCTGGCGCACGACCCGTCGGTGCCCGCCGGCCGCGTCGCCGCCGAGCGGATGCTGGTGCTGGCCGACCGGGCGGCCGCGGGCTGAGCGTTGGCGGTCGATGGGCACGCGATCGAGGCCGACGGGCTGGTCAAGACGTACGGCAAGGATGTCCGCGCGCTTGACGGCCTGGGCTTTGCCGTGCCGGCGGGCACCGTCTTCGGCCTGCTCGGTCCGAACGGCGCCGGCAAGTCGACGGCCGTCAAGATCCTGACCACGCTGGCACGCGCCGACTCCGGCACCGCGCATGTCGCCGGCCTCGATGTCAACCGGCAGGCGGCCGAGGTACGCCGCCGGATCGGCGTCGTCGCGCAGAAGTCCGGCGTCGACCGCGAGCTGACCGGGCGCGAGAACCTGACGCTGCAGGGCAACCTCTACGGGCGTCGGGGCAAGGGCCTCGCCGAGCGCGTCCAGGAGCTGCTCGAGAGCTTCGGGCTGGCGGACGCCGCGGATCGCATTGCCCGTGGCTACTCCGGCGGCATGCAGCGCCGGCTGGACATCGCGAACGCGCTCGTCCACGACCCGGACGTGCTGTTCCTGGACGAACCGACCACGGGGCTCGACCCCGAGGTGCGTGCCGGGATGTGGCGGGAGATCGCCCGCCTCACCGAGGAGCAGGGCCTGACCATCCTGCTGACAACGCACTACCTCGAGGAGGCCGACCAGCTGGCGTCGAACCTGGCGATCGTCGACCGCGGCAAGGTGGTGGCGTCGGGGACGCCGGAGGAGCTCAAGGGAGAGCTCGAGGGCGACGCGGTGATCGTCGAGCTGGCGGTCGTGCCGGACGAGGGCGCCGCGGAGGCTGCCGTGTCCGGCGTGTCCGGGGTGCGCGAGGTGCTGGCCGAAGGCCGCGGCGTTCGCGCCCGGGTCAACGAGGGTGCGACCGCCGTCCCCGTCGTGCTGGCGGCGCTGGAGTCGAACGGGATGTCCGTCGCCTCGGTAACGGTGTCGCGGCCGTCGCTGGACGACGTCTACCTGCGGCACACGGGCCGCGCGTTCTCGGACGCCGACGAGGAGGGCGTGCGGTGACCGCGCTGCGCGAGGCCGGCTACATCATGGGCCGCGAGCTGCGGTCGCTGCTGCGTCAGCCGTGGTGGATCGCCATCACGCTGGTGCAGCCGATCATCTGGCTGCTGCTGTACGGCGCGCTGTTCAAGAAGGTCGTCGAGATCCCCGGCTTCGAGGCCACCTCCTACATCCAGTTCCTGACGCCCGGCGTGGTGGTCATGACCGCGCTGTTCTCGGCCGGCTGGGGCGGGATGGGGATGATCGAGGACATCAACCGCGGCGTCGTCGACCGGTTCCTGGTGTCGCCTGCGCGGCGCAGCTCGATGATCGCCGGGCGGCTGCTGCAGGCGATGCTCGTCATCCTCATCCAGTCGGTGATCATCATCGTGCTGGCCTGGATCGTCGGCGCCCGCTTCCCCAACGGCATCGCCGGGATCGTGGTGCTGATCGCAGTGGCGGCGCTGCTGGGCGCGTCGTTCGGTGCGCTGTCCAACGGCCTCGCGCTGCTGGCCCGGCGCGAGGAGACGCTGATTGCGGTGATGAACTTCCTCCTGCTCCCGCTCACCTTCCTGTCGGCGGCGTTCATGCAGCAGAGCCTGATGCCGAGCTGGATGCAGTCGGTCGCCGAGGTGAACCCGGTCAACTGGGCGGTGCAGGCGGGGCGCGAGGCGTCGCTCGGCGGCACCGACTGGAGCATGGTGGCGGGCCGGATCGGCCTGCTTGCCGTGCTGCTCGCCGCCTGCTCCGCCTTCGCCACCCGGGCGTTCCGCTCGTACCAGCGCTCGGTGTAAAAACGGGG
>DATLLN010000157.1:0-3795 GCA_035537835.1 Gaiellales bacterium | reverse complement strand
GTTCGGCGCCGCCGGATTCTACGGCCCGTCGCCGTCGCGGGAATGGACCGACCAGACGCTCGTGAGCGGGGAGCACCGCTTCGAGCCGCGCGGCACCTCGCTGCTGTCGATCGACGGCGCCTACCGCTCGCACGGCGACCGGCCGCAGCTTCCGCATCCCGACCTACACCGAGCTCTATTACCGCGACCCGAACCACCTCGCGTCGGACGATCTCGTGCCCGAGCGGGCGTGGTCCACCGACGTCGGCGTCGATGCCTATGCCCGCGGGTGGACGGCCAGCGCCACCGCCTTCGGCCGCTGGGACGAGGACGTCATCGACTGGGTCCGCGCCGTGACGACCGAGCGCTGGCACACGACCAACATCCGCGATGTCGACACCAGGGGCGTCGAGCTCGGGGTCACGCGGCGGCTCGGGACCGGCCTCTGGGGGGTGCGCTACACGGGCCTGGACTCCGAAGCCCCGACCCTGGCGCTGCTCTCGAAGTACGTGCTCGACTACGCGCCGCACGCGCTGTCGCTGTCCGGCGCCGCCACCTGGCACCGGCTGGATCTCGGCTCGCACGTCACGTACAGCCGACGTGCCGACGGCCGGGAATACTGGGTCGCCGACCTGCGGGTGGCCCACCCGGTCGGCCGGGCCGAGGTCTATGCCGACGTCGCCAACGCCTTCGATCAGGCGTATCAGGAGGTGAAGGGCGTCGACATGCCGGGGCGCTGGGTCAAGGTCGGCCTGCGGCTGCGGTAAGCCACCCTTTGCTGAGCTGATCCGCGGCCCAATCGTGGGAAACTCAGGGACGGAGGGCAACGTCCTATACGCCATGCGAAAGTGGGTCCTGGGAGTGGGGGAGTCGAAGGCTCGTCGGCTGGGTGCAGTGTTCGTGGCCGTCGCGGCGCTGCTGGCGGGTGCCTGCGGCGCTCCGCCTGACGGCGTCGGCGGGGCGGCTCCAGCTCCAGCCCCGGCCGCGGCTCCGGCTCCGGCCACGCCGGCTGCGGATTCGGCCGCGTCCACGCCGGCGACCACGCGGCCGCGTCTCGTGGTCCTCGGCGACAGCATCGCGGCCGGCTACGGCCTGCGTCGCGAGGAGTCCTTCCCGGCCCGGCTCCAGGAGCGCATCGATCGCGAGGGCCTCGGCTTCGAGGTCGTCAACGCCGGCGTGTCCGGCGATACGTCGGCCGGCGGGCTGCGGCGGCTGGATTGGGCTCTCGACGGCGACGTCCGCGTCCTGGTCGTCGAGCTCGGCGGCAACGACGGGCTGCGCGGCCTCCCGCCCGAGGAATTGAAGAAGAACCTGACCGCCATCGTCCACGCCGCCCGCGAGCGCCACCTCGCCGTGCTGCTGTGCGGGATGGAAGCGCCGCCCAACGCCGGGGCGGCGTATGCCACCGCCTTCCGCGAGGCGTTCAGCAGCGTCGCCCGCGACGAGGGCGTCCCCTTCGTGCGCTTCGTGCTCGACAACGTCGCCGGCGTCGACGGGCTGAACCAGGCCGACGGGATCCATCCGAACGCGCGCGGGGCGCGACTGGTCGCGGACACGGTGTGGCCCGCGCTGCAGCCGCTGCTCGAAGCCGCGGCGCGTTCATGATCACGCTGCGCGGCGTTTCGAAGACGGTATCGAGCGGCGGCCAGCCGCTGACCATCCTGCATCCGCTCGATCTGGAGGTGAAGGCCGGCCAGCGGCTCGCCATCGTCGGTCCGTCGGGCAGCGGCAAGTCGACGTTGATCGGCCTCATGGCCGGCCTCGATCAGCCGACCACCGGCGAGATCATGATCGACGGCACCGACATCACCCGGCTCGGCGAGGACGCGCTGGCCCGCCTTCGCGGCCGTGCCATCGGCTTCGTGTTCCAGTTCTTCCATCTGGTGCCGTCGCTGACCGCGTTCGAGAACGTGCTCGTGCCGATGGAAATCGCGGGCCGCCGCGGCGCCACCGAGCGGGCCAAGGCGCTGCTCGACGAGGTCGGCCTGAGCGGCCGCGGACACCACTATCCGTCGCAGCTCTCCGGCGGCGAGCAGCAGCGCGTGGCGGTGGCCCGGGCGCTGTCGAACGAGCCGGCGGTGATCATGGCCGACGAGCCGACCGGCAACCTCGACTCGACCAACGGCCAGCACGTCATCGACCTGCTGTTCGACGTGCACGCGCGGCGCGGCACCACGCTGGTGCTGGTGACGCACGACGCGGCGCTGGCGGCGCGGGCCGACGTCCAGCTGTCGCTGCGCGACGGGCGCGTGGTCCAGCACGCCTCCGTGCCGGCGCCGGCGTTCGCGCCCGCCCCGGCGCTCGGCTGACGGCCATGGGGTTCGTCCTGCGCATGGTCGGCCGGGAGCTGCGCGGGGCGTGGCGCCGGTTGATCTTCTTCTTCGTCTGCATCGCCATCGGTGTCGGCGCGATCGCCGCGATCCGGTCGGTCATCGACCAGGTCACCGGCGTGCTGACCCGCGAGGCGCGTGCGATGACCGGCGCCGACATCGTCATCCAGTCGACCCGCCCGTGGGATCCGGCGACCATCGCCATCGTCGACGAGGAAGCCCGGAACGCGCGGGTCCGGCAGCAGAGCCACGTCGTGGAGACCGCGACGATGCTGCGCGCCGACGACGCCGCTGGCGGGACGCGGCTGGTGGAGCTGCTCGCCGTCGATGGTGCCTATCCCCTCTACGGTGCCTTCACGCTGGAGGACGGACGGCCCTACAGCCATGCGCTCGTCGCCGGCCACGGGGCGCTGGTGCGCCCCGATCTGATCGCGCAGCTCGGCCTGCGCGTCGGCGGATCGGTCTTCATCGGTCAGGCCCGCTTCGAGATCCGCGGCGTGATCAGCACCGAGCCCGGCCGCCGCGCCGGTGCATTCTCGCTGGGCCCTCGCGTCGTCGTGGATCGCGCCGACCTCGCCTCGACCGGCCTCATCGGCTTCGGCAGCCGGGTCAGCTACCAGCGGCTGCTGCAGCTGCCCGAGGCGCAGCTCGAACCGATCGTCAAGCGGCTGCGGGCTCGCCTCAGCAACAGCTTCGCGTCGGTGCGGTCGTACCACGACACCGAGGCCCGGGTTCGCGCGCAGGTCGAGGGCGCGCAGCACTTCCTCGGCCTGGTCGGCTACGTGATCCTCGTCCTCGGCGGTATCGGCGTGTGGAGCGTGACCCGCGTCTTCCTGCAGCAGAAGCGGACCAGCATCGCGGCGCTCAAGTGCCTGGGCGCGTCGAGCGGGCGGATCCTCGCCGTCTACGTCCTGCAGGCGCTGGTGCTCGGCCTTGCCGGAAGTGCGCTCGGCCTCCTCATCGCCGCCCTTGGCCTGCCGGCCCTGCCCTCGGAGGCCATCGTGGCGCTCGGCGACACCCGCCCGGGCCTCACCCTGCCGGCGGCCTTCCACGCCGCCGTGCTCGGCATCCTGGTGTCGATCGGCAGCGCGCTGGTGCCGCTGGCCGGCATCCGCCGCGTCAAGCCGCTGTCGCTGCTGCGCGACGAGACTGAAGGCACGGGCGCCAGCCCCGCCCGCCGGCTCTGGGCGCGGCTCGACCCCGTCCAGGCGCTGGCGGCGGTGTTCGTCCTGGTGCTGTTCGCCAGCCTCGCCGCCTGGCAGGCCGGCTCGTGGCAGGTCGGGGCGTTCGTCTCCGGCGGCTTCGTGGTCGTGGCCATCGCCCTCGTCGGCGCGGGCGCGGCGTTCGTCCGCCTGGTGCAGCCGCTGGCGCGGGTGCGGTGGTTCCCGCTCCGCCACGCGGTCATCGGGCTGGGCCGGCCGGGCCACCAGACCCGCGTCATCCTCGTCACGGTCGGCCTTGGCTGCTTCTTCATCCTGGCGACGCA
>DATLLN010000156.1:0-4605 GCA_035537835.1 Gaiellales bacterium | reverse complement strand
CGGATGGGCCGCCACGTCTGGTTCCGCACGCCGACCAAGGACGACCGCCAGGACATCTTCGACCTCTACCTGGGCAAGGTCGCCCACGAGGCCGAGCTCGACGAGGCGCGGCGGCGCGACGAGCTGGCCCGGATCACCAATGGCTACTCGCCGGCGATGATCGAGCAGGTCTGCTCGATGGCGCTGACGGTCGCCCACCACGAGGGCCGGCCAGAGTTCGGCTGGTACGACCTGGTCGAGGCGATGACCACGATCGAGACCGGGACCGCCGTCAACGTCGAGTACGTGCCCGCGGAGACCCGGGCCGTCGCGATCCACGAGGCCGGCCACGCCGTTGCCAGTCACGTCTACGCGAAGCGCCTGGAGGCGACGAGGTTGACGATCCGCATGCGAGGGTCGTCGATGGGCCACTACTACGCACTCGAGAAGGAGGAGCGGTTCACCTCATGGCGCCACGAGAAGGTGGCGCGGTTGATTCAGACGCTGGGCGCGATGGCCGCCGAGCACGTGTTCTACGGTGAGAACTCGGACGGGGTCGGGGGCGACGTGCAGAGCGTCACGGCGACCGCGGCGATCATGGTCGGCGCGTCGGCGATGGCGCCGGAGCAGCCCGACCTCGACGGTGTCATCCTGGACGACGAACGTGCCGAAGAGCTCCGGAAGAAGATCATGAAGCGCTACGAGACGATCGGCACCCGGATCATGCAGCGCGCCAGCTTTGGCTCGGCGTTCACCGCCGACCCGATCTCCCAGGTGCTCGGCGACCCCGGCAAGCGGCGGATGGTGGCCGAACTGCTGGGCCAGGCGTACGTGGCGGCCTACGCCACGATCGTCGCCAACCGCGACGCCGTCGAGCACATCGCCGATGTCCTGGTGGAGCGGCGGGAGATCTACGGCGACGAGGTGCTGAGCCTGCTCGAGGAATGCAATCTCCAGAAGCCCACCTTCGACGAGCTCGACGAGGCGTCCTGGCCGAAGGTCTAGCGTGATGGTCGAGCCGAAGCCCTACAACCGCCGCTTCACCGTCATCTACTTCGTGCTTGCTGCCGTCGTCGGCGCGGCGGTGGCGATCTTCGTCGGCATCTCGCTCACCAACACCAGCTCGCCCTCGAGTTCCGGCAGCTTCTCCGGCGCACCGGCGATCAGCGGCTGGTCGGCCTGGCGGCCGTCGAGCAGCGGCCTGCCGGCGATCCAGGAGATCGCCAACTACGTCAGCGCCAAGTACCGGCGCACCGCCAAGGATCAGCTGGTGGTCGTCCAGGGCAACCTGCCGTACGTGGCCGAGCAGCTGGGCGCCACCGGCACGCCGACCGTGACCAAGGCGCCGATCAGCTCGATCGCGGTGCCCGTGCTGCAGAACGGCCAGCTGGCCTACGCCGTCGACAACCGCACGGCCATCGAGTACCAGATGTGCGGCACCGGGCCCGGATGCACGATCCCCGGCGCCGCCACCAACGACCGCGGCCTGCTGCTGCAGCGCGAGGCGCTGGAGCTGGCCCTCTACACCTTCCAGTACGTGCCCGTCGACGTGGTCGTGACGCTGTACCCGCCGGCGCCCGGCGAGCCGCCGAAGTACGCCCTGTACTTCACGCGGGCTGACTTCGAGGAGCAGCTGTCGGAGCCGCTGGCGGATACGCTGGCGAACAAGGCCGCCCTGCTGCCCGGCGGCATGCCGGCGACCGACGTGCAGTCGGTGCGGGCGCTCGTCCAGCCGCGCGTGTTCGGCTACCGCTACTCGCTGCAGCTGGACGGCACGGCCCAGATCGTGCTCACGCAGCCGGGCACGACCGAGACGACGATCGCGCCCACCGCCGGCGGGTGAGGACGGCGGCGGAGCGGCGCGCCGCGCTGCGTCGCGCCAAGACCAGGCTGGACACGCTGCAGCTCTACCCGCGGCCGGTGCGGATCGGCCACGTCCGGGTCGTGATCGCCCCCTGGGCCTTCCGCTGGGTGCCGCCGCTGCGCCGGTTCGACGGCTACGCCACGCACCTGGTGATCCTGATGCGCCGCCCCGTCCCCGACGACGACCTGCTGACCCACGAGCTCTGCCACGTCTGGCAGATGCAGCACCACCCGATCAGGATGCCGCTCTCATACCTGCTGACCGGCTACGCGCGGAACCGGTACGAAGAGGAAGCCCGCCGTGCCGTCGACCTGACTCGATGACCGCGTCGACGCCGCTCTGTGTCGGCCCGCACACGAACAGCACCTCGGTGTTGCGCAGGTGGGAAACGGTGCCGACGCGCTCGCCCTGCGGGTTGTGGATGCCGATGCTGGCGCCGACGTAGCGCCGCGAGCCGACCGCGACGGCGCCGACCCGCCCGCGTTCGGCCAGCAGCCGGCCGACCTCGTCGAGGTCGTGGAAGCTCTCGTCGGAGAACGAGAGCAGGATCCACGTCGAGGAGGTGCGCGCGATCAGGTCGGCCAGCGCGTCGCCCGCGGCCCGGCGGGAGTTGTAGGCGGACTTGGTCGTGCGGCAGTCGACGCGCTTGCAGGCGACGCCGTAGTGATCGGGTTCGTCGCCCCGGTGGAGGGTCTCCCACACGTGGTAGTTCGCGAAGTAGGAGTGCTGGTTGTACGGCGGGTCGAGGTACGCGACGTCGATGCCGTCGAGCTCGCCGGCCAACTGGTTGGCGTCGCGCCGCACCGCGGTGCCCGGCGGTCCGGGCACCCGCGCCGGCTCGCGCAGCTGGAGCGGCTGCAGCGCTCGCGGCGCCCAGCGCTTGAGGTACGCCATCTGGACGCCGACCGTCGAGTCGACCCGGTCGGCTGCCTCGATCAGGCTCGTCAGCAGCAGCCCGCGCTCCGACCGGTCGAGGCTGAGCTGGTCGATCGCCGCCCTGGCGCCATCGATCTGCATGCCGTTGTCGGGGTGGACGTAGCGGGCCGCTTCGCAGAACGTGCGGGTGAAGTACCCCCGGCGCGGGGGAGCAGTGCGCAGCCCTGCGAGCAGCTCCGCCAGCCGCCGCCGGTCGCTCTCCTCCAGGTAGGCGATGCCGAAGTCCTCGCTGTAGGCCGCGGTGTCGCTGGAGAGCACGGTGATGCCGCGCCGACGCAGCTCCTGGCCGACGCGGGTCGTGCCCGCGAACAGGTCGGCGGCGGTGCGCGCCTGCAGCGCCTGCGCGGCATCGCCGATCAGCGGCGCCAGCAGCCGCTTCGAGCCGAGATACTTGATCACCGAGGGGACGGTACGGGCGGCTGCGGACGGCGGTGTAACCATTTCGTGGCCCGTGCGTGGTGAAGGGTGAAGGTCATCATCCACAACGAGAGGTGAACACACCATGAAGCTCCGAAATCCCCTGATTGCCGTCGCCCTCGGCACCGCGCTGGCGGCCGGCGGCGGCGCCGCGGCCCTGGCCGCGAACGGCGCCGATGACACCGCCGGGACGACCGGCGCCACCGGCACCACGGCGGCGGCCTCGACCGATCGCCACCGCGAGGCCGAGCCCGAGCGGCACGGCGCCACCGAGGTCCGCCACCACGAGGCCGAGCCCGGCGATGACCAAGGCCGCAACCGGGGCGGCGACGACGGCCGCAACCATGCCGAGGACGGGGCGCATCACCACCGTGGCGGACATCACCACGGCGAGGCCGAGTCGGGCGACGACCATGGCGGGAACTCCGGCCACGGCGGCGGCAACTCTGGCCCCGGCGGTGGTGACGACGGCCACGGTTCCGATGGTTGAGGGTGGCGCGGGCTGAGTCTCACGTCAATACTGCCGCTGTGGGGATCACCGCCGTCAGGCCCGCCACGTCGAGCGACCTCGACGGGCTCTATCGCGAGCTCCAGCCCGAGCTGGTGCGCTATGCGGAGGGCATGCTCGGCAACCGGGCGGACGCCGAAGAGGCTGTCCAGGACGCGTTCCTGGCCGCGACCCGGGTCAGCGCCAACGGCGCTCCCGGGTTCGCGGCGGCCCGCCCCTGGCTGTATCGAGTCACGCGAAATGCATCGATCGACCGCATCCGCCGCCACAAGCTGTCCGTGGCAATCGAGGACGTCGCCGAGACGCAGCCGTCCGAGGACGTCTCCCTGCAGCACGCGGCTGAGCTGTCCGTCGACCTCGAGGTGCTTCGCATCGGCCTCGACCGGCTCGGCGAGCAGCAGCGGTCTGCCCTCGTCCTGCGCGAGCTCTCGGGTCTTGCCTACGCGGACATCGCCGAGGTGCTTGGTGTGAGCGAGTCAAACGTCAAGGTGCTGATCTTCCGCGCCCGCAAGAGCCTGCAGGCGCTGGCGGATGCGGCCGATCTGGATTGCGACGACGCGCAGCTGGCGCTGTCCGCCCGCCACGATGGCGAGTGCGGCCGGGGCGAGGGCGCACGGGCGCGCCTCCACGCGGCGACCTGCCGCAGCTGTCGCCGGTTCGAGCGGGCGATCAGCACCCAGGCCACCGGGCTGGCCGCCCTGTTCCCGCTGGCGGCCGTCGGCCTCAAGACCGGCGGCACGCTGGGCGGCCTGTTCGGCGCGAAGGCCGCGGCGGTTGCGGCGGCCACCGTCGCGCTGGTCGGCGGCGGGGGTGCGGCGGTCTACGAGGCGGTGCAAGCGGAGCACGGAGCGCCACCTCGTCCGGCGGCGCCACAGCACTCCGCGCCGGCCTCGCCGAGCAT
>DATLLN010000155.1:0-4513 GCA_035537835.1 Gaiellales bacterium | reverse complement strand
CCGTTGAAGTCGCCCTTGTCCAGCGCGACGCAGAACCCGAGCCCCGCCTCGTACGGGGTGTCGCCGGCCGTCAGGTCGGTGCCCATGTAGCGATAGCCCTTCTCCATCCGCAGCGACTCGAGCACGCGGTAGCCGCCGGCCGCGACCGCGTGCTGTGCGCCGGCCGCCATCAGCCGGTCCCACACCTGGACGGCGTCGCCCGGCTCTGCGTACAGCTCGAAGCCCAGCTCGCCGACGTACGTGATGCGCTGCACCAGCACGCTCGCCGGGCCGATGCCGATCGTCCGCGCGGTGCGAAAGCGGATCGCCTCGGCGGACACGTCGTCGTGGCTGACCGCCTGCAGGATGTCGCGCGAGCGCGGGCCCCAGATGCCGATCACCGCCAGCTCCTCGCTGCACTCGCGGATCGTGACGTCGCCTTCACGGCGGGCGTTCATCCGTAGCCATCCCGCGTCGGAGTCGACCACGCCGGCGCCGGTGACCACGCGGAACCGCTCCTCCGCCAGCCGGGTGACCGTGACGTCGGCCACGATGCCGCCCCGGTGGTTCGCCCACTGGGTGTAGATCACGCTGCCCGGCGGCCGGTCGATGCGGTTGACCGACACGCGCTCCAGCAGCGCCAGCGCGCCCGGCCCGGAAACGTCGATCTTGCCGAACGAGGTCATGTCGATCATCCCCGCCCGCTCCCGGAACGCCCGGTGCTCCTCGGCCACCCGGTCGAGCTCCGGCGGGCGGTGCCAGCCGTACGCCCGCTGATCCTCACCCGCCCGGCGCCAGGCCATCCCCGGGCGCAGGTGATCGGGGCGCTCCCAGCCGTTCTTCGACGCGAACACCGCGCCCAGGTCCTGCATCCGCCCGTGCAGCGGGCTCAGCCGGTTGGGGCGGCCCCAGATGTCGGCGTCCAGCGGGTAGCGCAGCCGGTAGTAGTAGCGGTAGACCTCGCGCCCGGCCGCCTCGACCTGCCGGGGGTTGCGGTAGGCGGCGCCGAACCGCCACGCGCGCATGCCGTGTGTGTCCAGCTCGGTCTCGCCCGAGATCATCCACTCGGCGATGGTCTTGCCGATCCCGCCGGCGCCGCCGAAGCCGTTCAGCGAGAGCCCGGCGGCCAGCCAGAACCCGGGGACACCGGGCATCGGGCCCAGCAGCGGGTTGCCGTCAGGGGTCATGGCGTCGGGATGGCACTCGAGCGTGACCATGCCGGCGTCCTCGAGGAAGGGGAAGCGGCGCGCCGCGCCCGCCCACAGCCGCGCGAACCGCTGCTCGTCGGCCGGCAGGTTCGCGGACGAGTGGCTCCAGGGCACGCCGTCGACCCAGCGCGCGACCGGGTCGGGCTCGTACCCGCCGAACAGCACGCCGCCCGCCTCGGAGCGGCCATAGACGAGATTGTCCGTGTCGCGGAAGCAGGGCATGTCACGCGGCAGTTCGTGGCCGGGCACCGCCATCAGCGCGATGTGCTGGTGGTCGACCGGCACCGACGGCGTGAACGCGCCGACCATCGCCGACACCTGCGGGGCCCAGATGCCGCACGCGTTGACCACGTGCTCGGTCTCGATCCGGCCGCGGTCGGTGAGGACGGCCGCCACGGCGCCGCGGTCGTCCAGTTCGATGCCGGTGACCAGCGTCGAGGTCGCGATCGTGGCGCCCAGACTGCGGGCCGCGTCCGCCAGCGTGTGGGTCGCGGTGTGCGGGTCGACGCAGCCGTCCTCGGCGATCCAGACGCCGCCGTAGAGCGACTCCGCGCTCGCCGCCGGCAGCACCTCGAGCGCCTGTTCCGGGCCGAGCACCTCGACGTCGAGGCCAATGCCGCGCGCGCGGCTGGCGCCCCGCCGCAGCTCCGCCAGGCTCTCCTCGCTGGAGGCGATGCGCAGGCTGCCGAAGGTGTCAAACACGCCCAGCTCGCGGTACAGCTCCACGCTGTAGCGGCGGAAGCGCATCATCGTCGGCGACGGGTTGAACTGGGTGACGAGGCCCGCGGCGTGGCAGGTCGAGCCGCTGGTCAGCTGGCCCTTCTCGACCAGCAGCACGTCGCGCCAGCCGGCCTTCGCCAGGTGGTAGGCGACGCTGCAGCCGGTGATCCCGCCGCCGATCACGACCACCTGCGCACGATCCGGAGAACTGGTCTGTACCACCTTCGAGATCGTGACTATAGTGGTCGCCCCACGACCCCCCGCAAGGAGGACGGATGTCAGCCGAAGCCGCGATCGACGAGCTGCTCGACCTCGTCCCCGAGCTGCGCGGACACCGTACCGTGACCGAGCTGGTCGGCGGTCTCACCAACACCAACTACAAGGTGGTCACCGCAGCCGGCGCGTTCGTCGTGCGGGTGTCGTCGAAGGACGCCGGCATGCTCGCCATCGATCGCGAGAACGAGTACCTGAACTCCGTGGCGGCGGCCGACGCCGGGGTCGGAGCGCCCGTGATCGGCTATCTGCCGGAGCGCTCGCTGCTGGTGCTCGGGTTCATCGAGGGCGAGACCCAGAGCGCCGAGGATCTGCGCCGGGGCGACAAGCTGGCGATGGCCGCGGACGCCTGCCGCAGGCTGCACGGTGCCCGCCGCTTTCGCGACGACTTCAACATGTTCGACATCCAGCGGCGGTACCTGTCGCTCGTCCAGGAGCGGGGCTTCCGGCTGCCCGACCGCTACCTGGAGTTCGAGCCGAAGGTGCGCGAGATGGAGCGGGCGATGGCCGTCCGCGACGAGGGCACGGTGCCCTGCAACAACGACCTGCTGGCCGAGAACTTCATCGACACCGGCGGCTCGTTCACGCTGATCGACTACGAGTACTCGGGCAACAACGACGCCTGTTTCGAGCTGGGCAACGTGTGGAGCGAGTCGAACCTCTCGCTCGACCAGCTGGAGGAGCTGATCGGCCACTACTACGGAGCGCCGCTGTGCAACAAGGTTGCGCGGGCGCGGCTGTGGGGCCTGATGTCGAAGTACGGATGGACGCTGTGGGCGTCGATCCAGGACGGCGTGTCCGACATCGACTTCGACTTCTGGGAGTGGGGCATGGAGAAGTACGATCGCGCCCTGCTCGAGTTCGACGGACCCGACTTCGACCGGCTGCTGGAGGACGTCCAGCGCAGCGACTGAGGGCGAGGGACGACCCCGGGCTGCCTCCAAACCCGGGGCCGATCTTTGTGCCCGCCTCGAACCTGGCTTGAGACTACGGCGACCGGGAGGGCGTTCGCCCCGGGAGTTTTCCCAGTCCTCGGTACAGTCCCGCCTGACATGCCGCCAGACCCGATTCGCCGCATCGACGTCTTCGGCCACGAGCTGCGCTACGCGCACGGCACGTACGTGATGTCCGGCGGCCGCGCCGCCGAGTCGCAGTCGTCGACGCTGGTGCGGGTGACCACCGCCGCCGGCGTCGAGGGCTGGGGCGAGTCGTGCCCGCTGGGAACCACCTACCTGCCGGCGTTCGCCGAAGGTGGGCGGGCCGCGATCCGCGAGATGGCGCCGTCGCTGCTCGGCGTCGATGCCACCAACCTGGCCGCCGTGGGCGCGGCGATGGACGGCGCGCTGATGGGCCACGCGTACGCCAAGAGCCCGATCGACGTCGCCTGCTGGGACATCCTGGGCAAGATCTCCGGTCAGCCGGTGTGCAATCTGCTGGGCGGACGCCTGAACGAGTCGTTCCAGCTCTACGAGGCGGTGCCGCTGGCTGCGCCGCAGGAGATGGCCTCCTACGTCACCGAGCGCCGGGTGGCCGGCATCCGCCACTTCCAGCTCAAGGTCGGCAACCAGCCGCGCGCCGACGCCGAGCGCGTCGAGGCCGTGCTCCGTGTGGCAACGGAGGACGACCTGCTGGTCGCCGACGCCAACGGCGGCTGGCGGTTCCAGGACGCGGTGGTCGCCGCGCGGCTGCTGGGCGAGCTGGGCGGCGTCCATCTCGAGCAGCCGTGCGCCACGCTGGCCGAGTGCAGGAGGATTCGCGCGCTGACCGACCTGCCGATGGTGCTCGACGAGTGCGTCTCCGATCCGGCGTCGCTGATCGAGGCGGCCGACGCGGGCGCCGGCGCGATCAACCTCAAGATCGGCAAGGTCGGCGGCCTGTCGCGCGCCCGCGTGATGCGCGATTTGGCCGTGTCGCTGGGCGTCGCATTGACGGTCGAGGACACCTGGGGCGGCGACGTGACGACGGCGGCGGTGGCGCACCTGGCCGCGTCGGTGCCGCCGCGCTCGCTGTTCACCGTGTCGTTCTTCAACGACTGGACGGCCGAGCACGTCGCCGGGTATACGCCGCGCTCGCAGGGCGGGCAGGGCGCCGCGCCGGGCGGCCCGGGCCTGGGGATCGAGGTCGACGCCTCGATGCTCGGCGAGCCGCTCTTCTCGGTGGCGTAGCCGTGCGATCATGCGCCGCATGGACGAGTACGCGAAGGTCAACCGCGAGTTCTGGGACGAGCGCGTCCCGGCCCACGCCGCGTCACCCGACTACGGCGTCGGCCGCTTCGCCGAGGATCCTGCCTTCCTGAGCGAGGTCGTCCGGTTCGACCGGCCGCGGCTGGGCGA
>DATLLN010000154.1:0-2576 GCA_035537835.1 Gaiellales bacterium | reverse complement strand
GAAGACCGACGCCGCCGAGCTCCGGCGCGGCATCGGCTACGTCATCCAGCAGGCGGGGCTCTTCCCGCACCGCACGATCGTCGACAACATCGCCACGGTGCCGCTCCTGCTGGGCTGGAACAAGAAGAAGGCGCGCGACCGCGCGGTCGAGCTGATGGCGACCGTCGGTCTCACCCCGGAGATGGCGCGCCGCTACCCGGGGCAGCTCTCCGGCGGCCAGCAGCAGCGCGTCGGCGTCGCCCGCGCGCTCGCCGCGGATCCGCCGGTACTGCTGATGGACGAGCCGTTCAGCGCCGTCGACCCGGTGGTGCGCGAGAGCCTGCAGGACGAGCTGCTCAAGCTGCAGGCCGAGCTGGGCAAGACGATCGTCTTCGTCACCCACGACATCGACGAGGCCGTCAAGCTCGGCGACCGGGTCGCGGTGTTCCGCGTCGGCGGGAAGCTCGCCCAGTACGACGAGCCCGGAGTCCTGCTCGCGCGGCCGGCCGACGACTTCGTCGACTCGTTCGTCGGCCGCGACCGCGGCTACCGCGGCCTGTCGTTCCGCTCCTCCGAGCGCCTTCCGCTGCACGAGCTGTGTACCGCCCGGTCCGGCGAGCACACCCAGCAGGGCTGGACGCTGATCGTCGACGCCGACGGGCGCCCGCTGGGCTGGCACCACGACCACGCCGGCGGCGGCAGCGCCGACTCGAAGGATCTCGTCCCCGGCGGCTCGCTGTACGACGCGGGCTCCGGCTCGCTGCGCAGCGCACTGGACGCGGCGCTCTCGTCGCCATCCGGGCAGGGGGTCGCGGTGGACGGCGACGGGCGGGCGGTCGGCTCGGTCGCCGCGGACGACGTGCTGGAGGCGCTGGCCGCCGCCCGGCGCGCCGAGGCGGCCTGAGGCGCGCATGGGGTGGGTGTCGGGGAACCTCCCGCTGATCGGCGACCTCACGCTGGAGCACCTGTACTTCGCGCTGCCGCCGATCGTGATCGGGCTCGTGCTGGCGATCCCGCTGGGGTGGCTGGCCAACCGGACCCGCGCCGGCCGCACGGTCGCGATCAACCTCTCCGGGCTGCTCTACACGATCCCGTCGCTCGCGCTGTTCGTGCTGCTCCCGCCGCTGCTGGGCACACGCATCCTGGACCCGATCAACGTGATCGTCGCGCTGACCGTCTACACAGTCGCGCTGCTCGTCCGCACGGTCGCGGACGGACTGAGCGCCGTCCCCCCGGTGGTCGTGAACTCGGCGACCGCGATGGGGTACGGCCCGCTGCGCCGGTTCACCGCCGTCGAGTTGCCGCTCTCGATCCCGGTCGTCGTAGCCGGCCTTCGCGTAGCCGCGGTGTCGAACATCAGCCTCGTCACGGTCGGTGCGGTGATCGGCTTCGGCGGTCTGGGAAAGATGTTCACCGACGGGTTCCAGCGCGGGATCCCGGCTGAGATCTTCACCGGCATCCTGCTGGTGCTGTTGCTCGCACTGATCGTGGACGGGCTGCTTCTGCTGCTCGGCCGAGCCCTCACACCGTGGGACCGAGTGGGCCACAAGGCCGGGAGGCGCGCATGAACGTCTTCTCCTACCTGCTCGACCCCGCCCACTGGACGGGGCCGCAGGGCATCCCGGTCCGGATCCTCGAGCACCTCGGCTACGTCGTACTGACGCTACTGATCGCGCTCGTGATCGCGGTGCCGATCGGCGCGTGGATCGGCCACACCGGCCGTGGCGGCTTCCTCGCCGTGGGGCTGGCGAACGGGCTGCGTGCCCTGCCGACCCTGGGGCTGCTCGTCCTGATCGTGGGCGCCACCGGGCTGGGCCTGCTCGGCCCCATCACCGCGTTGGTGATCCTCGCCGTCCCACCGATCCTCGCCGGCACGTACGCCGGGGTGCGCAACGTCGACCCGGCCGTCGTCGACGCCGCCCGCGGCATGGGGATGGGAGGGCGCAAGGTGCTGCTTGGCGTCGAGCTGCCCAACGCCCTGCCCCTGATCATGGGCGGCATCCGCAGCTCGACACTGCAGGTGATCTCCACCGCGACCATCGCCGCGTACGTCGCGCTCGGCGGCCTGGGCCGCTTCATCATCGACGGGCTCGCGGTGCGCGACTTCCCACAGATGATCGCCGGCTCGATCCTGGTCGCGCTGCTCGCCGTGGCCACGGACCTGCTGCTCGCCGGCCTGCAGAAGCTGATCGTGTCGCCGGGCCTGCGTGCCGCGCCCGGGCCGCGGCGGCCCCGTCCCGTTTCTGTGGGTGCCGTCCCCTCGAAAACCCCCGACGCCGCGCACGCGGCGTGACCCGACAGGAGGCTCGTCCCCGATGCGCACTTCCCTGATCACCCGCAGCGCCGCGATGCTGGCCGGCTTCGCCCTCGCCCTCACCGGCTGCGGCGGTGGAGGCGACCCGCTGTCGAGCGGCTCCGGCCAGACCTCGGACGCCGCCGCGCCGACAGACACCATCGTGGTCGGCTCGGCGAACTTCACCGAGAGCCAGATCCTCGCCGAGATCTACGCGCAGGCGCTGGCCGCCAAGGGCGTCACGGTCGAGAAGCGGCTCAACATCGGCAGCCGGGAGGCCTACATCCCGGGCCTGCAGGACGGG
>DATLLN010000153.1:0-11885 GCA_035537835.1 Gaiellales bacterium | reverse complement strand
GTGCGGAACTCGATCCCGGCGATCCCGACGGTCTCATCGCCCTCCAGCAGGTGCTGCGGATCATACGGCGCGTCCTGGTGCTCACGCAGCCTGTCGGCCTCGCCGCGCGGCGCCCAGACCTCGACGTCGTAGGCGTCGGCCAGCCCCTTCACCCCGCCGATGTGGTCGACGTGCCCGTGCGTGACCAGGATCCCTCGCGGCGACCAGCCGCGATCGTCCAGCACCCGCGTGACCGCCTCCGGCGTGTCGCCGGGGTCGATGACCACCGCGTCCGAGGAGCCGGGCTGGGCCACCAGGTAGCAGTTCGTCCCGTACACGCCCAGCGGCATGCTGACGACCTCGAGCGTCACCCCTGCTGCTTGAGCCAGCGGTTGTAGAGGAACCGGTCCATCATGTAGCCGAACGGCACCAGCCATATGAAGAACAGGCCGGCCTGCAGCAGCGACTGGGCCGGCGTCGGATTTCCGCCCAGCGGCAGCACCTGCACGAAGATCAGCAGCCCGGCGGCGAACAGCAGCGCCCGCTTGACCGCGCGGCTGACCGACGGCGGTTGCGGCGCGCGGCCGCGGCCGCTCGTCCGCTTGGGCGAGGTCGCGCGCTCCGGCTTCGGCTCGTCGTCGTCGGACGGGAGCCGCCGCGCGTGCTCCTTGGCCCGCATGTACTTCCGCCGCTGTTGCTTCTTCGTCGCCATCGGAGAGCAAAGTCTACCGGTGCGGCGGTGGCCGCCCTACAGCTCCGACAGCTCGCCCAGCAGGCTGCGCGCCTCGTCCTCGCGGCCCGACCGCTCGGCCGTGGCGAGCCGGTCGAGCAGCTCCTTGGCCCGATCGCGGTTGGGCGAATACGCCAGCCGATCCTGGTAGATCGCCGTCGCCTGATCGATCATCGACCGCGACTGCACGGCGACGGGCACCGGCTCCGGCTCGGGATCCGGTTCGTCGGCGGGCTCGGGAATGGGCGCCGGCAGCTCGGGCGGCGGGCCGAGCATCTCTCCGGACGCCGGTGCCGGGGACTCCGTCTCGGCATCCTGTGTGTCCTCCTCCCACGGCTCGTCGGCAACCAGCGAATCCGCGGGCGGGAGCTTGACGGCAAGCACCGTCCAGACCGCGCCCGCGCCGGCGGCCGTCGCGACCTGCAGCAGCCAGGTCAGCAGCCGCTCGCTCTGCGTGAAGGTGACGCCCGCGACCTCGCCGCGGAGCGCCACGATGGTCGCGCCGAGCGCCACGGCGACGGCGACCAGCGCGAAGCCGACGGCCAGCCCGCCGGCGGCGCGCGAGGCGTCGCCGCGGTAGCCGCCCAGCCGGGCGTCGTGGGCGAGCGCCCACCACAGCACGACCAGGCCGGCCGTGAACCACGCCGTGGACTCGATCCGCAGCTCCCACAGCCCGAGCAGCAGCCGGTCATACCACGCGAGCAGCGCGGCGCCGGTGGTCGCGCGCGACGCCTCGACCAGCGCGTCCACGGTGACCGCGACGCCGACCAGCGTCATGGCGACGCCGATCACGCCGACGGCCTCGACCGCGGGCATGCGGGCGATCCGGTCGCGCAGCTCGTTCACAGGTGCACGCCCCGCTTGTAGGTCGCCGCGGCCACGCGGCCGCCGAGGTGGTACGACGCATACAGCCAGTCGTCGGCGTCGAGCAGCACGACGTCGCCGTCGTATCCGGGTGCGATGCGGCCCAGCCGCTCGCTCCGGCCGAGCACCCAGGCGGCGTTGACCGTGCAGGCACCGAGCGCCTCGCCGGGTGTCATGCCGAGCTGCATGCAGGCCAGAGACATGACCAGCGGCAGCGAGTCACAGAACGCGCTGCCCGGGTTGAAGTCGGTCGCCAGGCAGACCGTTGCACCGCCGTCGATCAACCCACGGGCCGGCGGGCGCGGCAGGTCGAGCATCAGCACGCAGGCGGGCAGCAGCACCGCCGCCACCTCGCTGTCGCACAGCGCGGCAACACCCCGCTCACCGGTCGCCTCCAGGTGGTCGACCGAGCGGGCGCCCAGCCGGACGGCGAGCTCCACCCCACCGCCCTCCGAGAACTGGTCGGCGTGCAGCCGCAAGGCCAGCCCATGGCGGGCCGCCGCCTGCAGGTAGCGCTCGGCCTGCGCCCGGTCGAAGGCGCCGCGCTCGAGGAACACGTCGGCGGCCTCGGCGGCCGGCGCGGCGGCGGGCAGCACGTCCTCGATCACGAAGTCGATGTACGCGTCGGCGTCGTCCCACTCCGGCGCCACGGCATGCGCTCCCAGGAACGTCGGCACCGTCTCGATCCGGTGCGGCAGCGAGGCGGCCTCGAGCATGGCCAGCTCGGTGTCACGATCGAGCCCGTACCCGGACTTGACCTCGGCGGTGGTCGTCCCCTGGGCGGCCATCCATCCCAGGTGCCGCTCCAGCACCATGCCCAGGGTGCCCCGAGCGGCCGCCTCCCGGGTCGCCCGCACCGAGCTGGCGATGCCTCCGCCGGCGGCATGGATCTCCTCGTACCCGGCGCCACTGGCTCGCAGTTCGAACTCGCCGGCCCGGTCGCCGCCGAAGGCTGCGTGGGTGTGGCAGTCGATCAGGCCGGGGATCGCCGCCCGGCCGCCGGCGTCGACCACCTCCAGCCCGCCGTGCGCGGCGCGCACGACGTCGCGCTGGCCCGCAGCCTCGATCCGCCCGTCGACGATAGCCACCGCCGCGTCTCGGGTCATAGCCACGGCGCCCAGCTCCGGCCCTCGCAGCGGCGCACGGTCGCCGGCCGGCGACGCCAGCATGCCGATGTTGTCGATCAGGACGGAGGCGCGGGCGCTAGGCGCGGCCATAGGCGGGGATCGTACCCCCCGACAACGGGGCCGACTCGTCGCCGCAGAGCCACTCGATGGCCGCCGCCATCTCCTCGCCGGTCGTCCATCTCGAGAAGTCCGCGTCCGGGTTCTCCTCCCGGTTGCGCGGCGTGTCGACGATGTTCGGGACGATCACGTTGGCGCGCACGCCCTTGCTCCGCACCTCCACGTCGATCGCCTGCATCAGCGCGATCACCGCGGCCTTGCTGACGATGTAGGCCGACGCGCCGGCGAACGGCCGCACGGCCGCCCGCGAGCCGACGAAGACGATCGACCCGGAGCCCTGCTCGAGCATCGGCCCGAGCGCGGCGCGGCTGACCAGGTAGGCGGTGTCCAGGTTGAGGGCCAGCTGCTTGCGCCAGACATCGAGAGACTGCTCGTGCACCGGGCCGGCAGCGGCGAATCCGCCGGCGACGCAGGCCAGCGCGTCGATTCTGCCGAACCGCTCGATCGTGGCGTCGACGACCGCCTGGGCGGAGTCCGCGTCGGTCAGGTCGGCCTCGGCGATCAGCACGCCGTCCGGCAGGCCGGTCTCGCCGCGCGTCGTCGCGCACACGCTCCAGCCCCGGTCGAGGAAGCGGTCGAGCACCGCGCGGCCCCAGCCGCCGGTGACGCCGGTCAGGATCGCGGTCTTGCCGGACATGGCATCAGCCCTCCATCGGCAGGCGCACGCCCTTTGCGTGCGCGGTGTCGATAGCGTCCTCGTAGCCGGCGTCAGCGTGACGTGCGACACCGATTCCCGGGTCGTTGGTCAGCACACGCTCCAGCCGCTCGTCCATCTCGTCGGTGCCGTCGGCGACGATCACCATGCCGGCGTGGATCGAGTTGCCGATTCCGACACCACCTCCGTGGTGCACCGACACCCAGCTGGCGCCCCCCGCCGTCGAGAGCAGCGCATTCAGGATCGGCCAGTCGGCGATGGCGTCCGAGCCGTCCTTCATCGCCTCCGTCTCGCGGAACGGCGACGCCACCGACCCGGTGTCCAGATGATCGCGCCCGATCACGATCGGTGCCGACACCTCACCGCGCCGGACGAGGTCGTTGAACAGCAGGCCGGCCTTCGCCCGGTCGCCCTGGCCCAGCCAGCAGATCCGGCACGGCAGGCCCTGGAACGCGATCCGCTCCGGGGCGATCTTCAGCCAGTGCTGCAGCAGCGCGTCGTCGGGGAACGCCTCGAGCAGCGCCCGGTCGATCGTCGCGATGTCCTGGGGATCGCCCGAGATCGCGGCCCAGCGGAACGGGCCGGCGCCACGGCAGAACAGCGGGCGGATGTACGCGGGCACGAAGCCCGGGAAGTCGAACGCCCGCTCGCAGCCGGCATCGCGTGCCTCGGTGCGCAGGTTGTTGCCGTAGTCGAACACGTGGCTGCCCGCGTCCTGGAAGGCGACCATCGCCTCGACGTGGGCGATCGCCGTCTCCTGGGCGGCCCGCACGTAGGCGTCGGGATCGCGCTCGCGCAGTGCGAGGGCAGCCGCGTACGCCATCCCCCGCGGCACGTAGCCGTTGAGCATGTCGTGGGCCGAGGTCTGGTCGGTGACCAGGTCGAAGTGCACCCCGCGGCGCGCCAGCTCGGGGAACACGTCGCCGGCGTTGCCCAGCAGGCCGACAGAGATCCCGTTGCCCTGCTCGGCCGCACGCTGCACGCGGTTCACCGCGTCGTCGAGATCGTCGGCCACCTCGTCCAGGTAGCGTGTCTCCAGGCGGCGCTCGATGCGGTGAGGATCGACCTCCACGTTGAGGCTGGCGGCGCCGGACAGGGACGCGGCCAGCGGCTGCGCGCCACCCATCCCGCCCAGGCCTGCGGTGAGGATGGTGCGACCCGAGAGGTTGGGTGAGCCCCAGTGCTTCTCGCCGGCGGCGGCGAACGTCTGGAACGTCCCCTGCAGGATCCCCTGGGTGCCGATGTAGATCCACGACCCGGCGGTCATCTGGCCGAACATCGTCAGTCCCTCGGCCTCGAGCCGCCGGAACTCGTCCCAGGTCGCAAACCGCGGCACGAGCAGCGAGTTGGCGATCAGCACACGCGGTGCTCCGCGGTGCGTCCTGAACACCGCCACCGGCTTGCCCGACTGGACCAGCAGCGTCTCGTCGTCGCCCAGGTCGAGCAGCGATGCGACGATCGCGCGCAGCGCCTCGTGGCTGCGCGCGGCGCGGCCCGAGCCCCCGTAGACCACCAGCTTGGTGGGATCCTCGGCGACCTCCGGATCGAGGTTGTTGCAGAGCATCCGCAGCGCCGCCTCCTGATGCCAGCCGCGGCAGTTGAGCTCTCCGCCGCGCGGCGCGTGGATGTCGGCGAGGTCGCCGACCAGCGACTCGACGAGCGACGAGTGGGCCGTGGTTGCCACGGCCTCACGCTACCACGCAACAACGGGGTCAGACCCCTTTGTTGCGCCGACCCATCCACTACCCTCGGGCCATGGCAGGGGCGCTCGTCACCGGCGGCACCAGGGGCATCGGCCTCGAGTGCGCGCGAAGCCTGCGGCGGCTGGGTTTCGGCGTCGCCGTCTGCAGCCGCCACCCGGAGGACGTGACGGCCGCCGCCGAGGTGGAGCTCGCCCGGGTCTGCGACGTCACCGACCGGGACGCGGTCGGCGCCCTGGCCGACGAGGCGGCGGCGGCGCTGGGCGGCTTGGCCGTCGTGGTCGCCAACGCCGGCGTGCTGACCGAGCGAGCGCTGCTCGCCGACACGCCCGCCGATGTTTGGGAGTCGACGCTGCGGGTCAACGTGGTGGGCGTGGCCAACACCCTCGCCGCCGCGACGCCCCACCTTCGCCGCAGCCGCGGGTACGCCTTCGTGATCTCGTCGATCGCGGGGCACGAGGGGATGGCCGAGTTCGGCGCCTACTCGACCTCCAAGTGGGGCCTGCGGGGGCTGACTCGGACGTTCATCCAGGAGGAGGCGCCGAGGGGCGTGCGCGCCACGGTCATCTCCCCCGGCCTGGTCGACACGCGGATGGGCGACGCGGCCGGGTTCGGCGGCGAGCGCCTGCGGCCCTCGGACGTCGCCGCCACCCTCGAGTGGTGCCTCGCGCTCTCGCCTGCCGCGCTCGTCCGCGAGGTCGTGCTCGAGCGGATGGCAGCCGTATGAGAGGCGCCCGGTTGGCGCTGCTCGCCGTGGCCGCGCTGCTCGTGCTGCCGGCGACCGCACAGGCCCGCAGCCTCGGGCTCGCACTCATCTCCAAAGGCCTCAAGAACCCGCTGTTCGTGACTACCGCGCCGGGCGACTCGAGCCGCATCTTCATCGTGCTCAAGGGCGGCTCGATCCGCATCCTGCACAACGGGCGCCTGCTCAAGCGGCCGTTCCTGAACATCTCCAACCGGGTCTCCACAGGCGGGGAGCAGGGACTGCTGTCGATGGCCTTCGACCCCGGCTACCAGACCAACCACCGGGTCTTCGTCTCGTACACCAACCGGGCGGGCGACACGCGTGTGACCGCCTACCACGCCGCCAGCCCGAACCGCCTGAATCCGTTCAACATGCGGATCTACCTGCGCGTCAACCAGCCCTACTCGAACCACAACGGCGGGCACATCGCCTTCGGCCCGGGCGGCCGGCTGTACGTCGGGCTGGGCGACGGCGGCAGTGCGGGCGACCCCCAGGAACGCGCGCTCAACCCGCGTTCGCGGTTCGGCAAGATCCTGCGGATGGACGTCAGCCGGTTCCCGGCGCCGACCGGGATCTACGCCCTCGGGCTGCGCAACCCGTGGCGCTTCTCGTTCGACCGGGCGAACGGCGATCTCTACATCGGCGACGTCGGCCAGGGCCGCTACGAGGAGATCGACCGGATCCCGCACGGCACGCCGCCGGGGACGAGCCTCGGCTGGAGCTACTACGAGGGATTCGCGGTCTACAAGCGCCAGCCGATCGACCGCCGCCGCCTGCGGTTCCCGATGCGCGCCTACCCGCACTACCCAGGGGGCAACTGCGCCGTCACCGGCGGCTACGTGTACCGCGGCTCCATCGTCCCCCTGCGCGGCTACTACCTCTACGCGGACTTCTGCTCGGGCACGGTCTGGCGGCAGAAGCCGGGCGGCAGGCCCGCCCAGACCGGCTTCAGCCACAAGGTTCACCTGATCTCATCGTTCGGCGAGGGCGCCAACGGCGGTCTCTTCCTGACGACGTTCGGCGGGCGCGTCTATCGCATCATCCCGGTCAGCTAAGCGGGCCGGCCGCCGCCTCCGCCGCCGCCAGCAGGGAGCCGTCGCGGATGCCGCCGGCAACCGACTCGATGTCCGCCGTCAGCGACCGGTCGTCCGCCAGGTGCGGCGAGCGCTCGCGCAGCGCCGCGTGCAGCGCCGCCACGCCGGGGCCCGGCCGAAGGGGCGCGAGGAAGTCGATTCCCTGCGCACCGCAGAGCAGCTCCACGGCCAGCACCCGTTCGACGTTGGCGCACACATGCCAGCAGTGGACGGCCGCCGTCGCTCCCATCGAGACGTGATCCTCCTGCCCGGCCGACGTCGGGATCGAGTCCACGGACGCCGGGTGCGCCAGCACCTTGTTCTCGGCGACCAGGCTGGCGGCGACGTAGTGCGGGATCATGAACCCCGAGTTCAGCCCGCCCTCCTCGGTCAGGAACGGCGGCAGCCCCTCGCTCATGGTCGGGTTGACCATCCGCTCGATCCGCCGCTCGGCGATGCCGGCCAGCTCGGCCAGAGCGATCGTGGCGGTATCGAGAGCGATGGCGACGGGCTCGCCATGGAAGTTGCCGTTCGACAGAACCTCGCCGGCCTCGGCGAACACCAGCGGGTTGTCGGTCGCGGCGTTCACCTCGATCGAGACAACCCGCCGGACGTAGTCCAGCGCATCACGGCAGGCCCCGTGCACCTGCGGCGAGCAGCGCAGCGAGTAGGCGTCCTGCACGCGCCCGCACCAGCGGTGCGATTCGTTGATCTCGGAGTTGTCCAGCAGGCCGTACATGTTCGCCGCAGAGGCAACCTGTCCGGGGTGCGGCCGCAGGGCCTGGATCTCGGGCGAGAACGGCGTGCGCGACCCGCGCACCGCCTCGACCGACAGCGACGCCGCCAGGTCGGCGATCTTGACCAGCCGGTCGGCCCTGGCCAGCACCAGGGCGCCGATCGCCGTCATGAACTGGGTGCCGTTGATCAGGGCCAGCCCCTCCTTGGCCCCGAGCACCAGGGGCTCGAGCCCCGCGCGGCGGAGCGCCTCGGCGCCTGACAGCAGCTCGCCGGCGATCTCCGCCTCGCCCTCGCCGACCAGCGGCAGCGCCAGATGCGCGAGCGGCGCCAGGTCGCCGCTGGCGCCCAGCGAGCCACGAGACGGCACCCGCGGGTGGATGCCCGCGGCGAGCAGCGCCAGCAGCAGCTCGACCGTCTCCCGCCGAACGCCCGAGGCGCCGGTGGCCAGCGCGTTGGCCCGCAGGAGAATCGCCGCGCGCACGACCTCGGTCGGGAACGGCTCGCCGACGCCGCAGGCGTGGCTGCGCAGCAGGTTGAGCTGCAGCCGCGCAACCTCGTCATGCGCGATCGGGACGTCGACGAACCGCCCGAAACCGGTGTTCACGCCGTAGGTCGGGGTGCCCGACTCGACGGCCCGCTCGATCAGCGCGCGCGACGCCTCGATCCGCCCGATCGCCCGATCACCGAGCCGCACCGTCGCGCGGCCAAACGCCACGCTCTCGACGTCCTCGACGGCCAGGCCGTCCCCGGTCAGCTCGATCTCGATCGCCACGCGCGCGTCAGTCTACGCGCGCGGTGCAGGAATCTGCGCGGCGGCCGCTAATGCGACATGGTACAAACGCTCATGACCTTCGAAACCTCGCACACGGCTGTCGAGGCCCGGCTGCTCGACGACGCTCTCCGCCCCGGCGCGCGGGTGCTGGAGATCGGGTGTGGCCGGACCACGCGGCTGGAGCGGCGGCGGGCGTGGATCGCCGAGTTGGTGGGCGTCGACGTCGACGTCGACGCCGGACGCGAGAACCCGGTGCTCGACCGCTTCGTCGCCGCCGACTGCTGCGCGGAGCTGCCCTTCCCAGACGAGAGCTTCGACCTCGTCTATGCGAACTTCGTCGTCGAGCACCTCGAGCGACCACGGGCCGCCTTCGCCGAGTGGCGCCGGGTGTTGAAGCCCGGTGGAGCGCTGATCGTGATCACCACCAACATCGCCAACCCGCTGATGCGCGCGGCGCACCTACTGCCCCAGCACGCGCGCGTCGCGGTCAAGCGCCGCGGCGCGGGAGCCGTCGAGCGCGACGTCTTCCCCGCCGTCTACCGGGCGAACACGCCGGATGCGCTGGACGCCACGCTCCGCGGGAGCGGGTTCGCGCCGGTCGCGCTCTGCATGGTCGCGACGCTGCACCGCTACGCCGGCAGGCATCGCGGCTGCGCACGGCTCCTGCGCGGCGCGGAGCACGCGCTGCCCGATCGTCGGCGGTCGACCATCGTGGCCGAGTACCGGGCTGCTACTCGAACTCGCCGCTGACGGCGACCTCGAGCATCCGGTCAGCCTGCATGCCCGGGAGGCGCAGCACCTCGCCTGCAGCGCGCGCGGCGACGCGCGCGGGCATCAGTCCCACCAGCTCGGAGCCCGCGACTGCGACGCCGCGCTCCGCCGCCAGCTCCTCGATGCGTGCGACCAGAGCCTGCAGCGGCGTCGCCTCGATGTCGATCAGGTTGGTCGACACCTGCGCCCGGCCGCTGCTGCGCAGCACCAGCCCGATGGCCTGGACGCCAGGCAGGCCGCCGTCCCGCTCCCGGATCGCTGCGGCGATCGCCCGGGCGGTCTCCAGGTCACCCGACTCCAGATCGACGTTGAACGCGACCAGCGGGCGGCGCACGCCGAGCAGCACCGCCCCGGCCGTCGGATGCAGATCCGGCGGGCCGGCCAGCGGCTCGATCTCACCCGCTGCCATCCGTTCGGCCAGCCGCTCGACCCCGCCCTGGCGGTAGAAGGCGGGCCGCCGGCCGTCACCGAGCTCGCCGTAGCCGAGCACCGGCACTCCGATCATGGCGATCCGCCGGGCGAGCACGCGGGCGGCGCGCTCCGGCCGCTCGTCGCCATCGGCGAATCGCACGATGGGCACCACGTCCGCCGCACCGACCCGCGGGTGGACACCCTCGTGGTGCGTCAGGTCGATGCGCCCCGCGGCCACGGCGATGCCCGCCGCCAGCGCCTCGACCAGCTCGTCGGGGCCGCCGGCGACGGTGAACACCGACCGGTTGTGGTCGCCGTCCGCGTGGATGTCGAGCACCCTCCCGCCGGCGTCGCCCATCGCGCTGCCGATCGCGTCCAGCACGGACGCGTCACGGCCTTCGGAGAAGTTGGGGACGGCCTCGAGCAGATGCCCGTTCATGTCATGAGCCGGCCTTCGTCGAGATCCACGGGGACTCCACCGGCGCGCTCACCTTACGCCGCCGCCGCTGCCGCCGCAGCATCCTCGTGCCGACCAGCAGCAGGAGCACCGTCACCACCGTCAGGATCAGGTGCCAGGGCACCACGACGTACTTCGCCTGCGGTGCCGCCAGCGCGCTGGTGTCGTTGTAGTACAGCTTGACGTCGGCCGTACCGCTTGCGACCACCGGCCCCGGCGTCCAGCTGGCGTCGATCGTGCGGGTCGAGTCCGGGAGGATCGTGTAGGTCGGCGCCTTGATCGCCTTTCCGCCGCTGGGCAGGCCGAAGTTCGTCGCGAACGTCGTGCCGCCGTTGAGGATGTTGAAGAAGGTGTTGCCCTGGTTCTGCACCTCGACGTGGGCGGTCACCGTCGGCCGGAACAGCCAGTCGCCGATCGCGCCCAGCTTGTCCGACGAGTGGATCACGTCCGACAACGAGAGCCAGCTGACGTCGACCGACGCGATCGTCGCGGCGCCCTTCATGACGAGGCCGCTGCCGTCCGGGTTTGCCACGCCCGCGGCCAGCAGCGAGGCGACGGCCGGCCGGTACTTGACGTTTGAGCCGGGCTTGGTGCTGACGTCCCGCGAGCGGAAGATCACGGCCAGCGTGTGGGTGCCCAGCGCGGCGTCCTTGGGCACGTGGATCGTCAGCGTCACGCGGAACCGGGCGTCGGCCGGCACCTTGAGCACGTCCTGGTCGAGCGACGACCACGGCGCCGCCGACCCGGGCAGCGTCGCCGGCGGCTTGAACTGGACGTCGCTGGCCGAGCCGATCGTGTAGTCGTTGAAGTACGCGTCCAGCGTCAGCGGCTTGTCGCCCTTGTTGACGATGTCGATGTCCGTGTGGGCGACCTGGCCGGGGATCAGCTTCATCTGCAGCTTCGACGGAGCGACGCCGAAGTCCAGCGTGTCCGGCCCGCCGGCCGCGCCGGCGCTGCCGCCCGAGACGAGCAGCGCGGCGATCGCGCAGAGCATCAGGAGTGGATGGCGTCGCATGGGTCCTCCTAGGGGGTCAGGGCGATGTAGGTGAGCGAGGTCTGGAACGAGTTGGCCGAGATCGGATCGGCGTAGGTCACGGTCAGCTGCATGTCGAGCGGGCTCGCCGCCCCGGACGACGACGTGGCGCCGCCCGAGGTGACCGTCATGGCGGCGGTCGACAGCGGCGTGAACACGCCGGTGGATGCGCCCAGCCGCCAGCCCAGTCGCGCGAGCGGGAAGATCTTGCCGAGTCCGTCGCCGAAGTCGCCGGAGCCGGCCACGGTCAGCGACCAGGGCGCGTTCGACGTGACCGTCGCCGTCAGCGCGGACGGGCGGGTGAACGGCGACGACAGCGGGTCAACCGTGCCGAACTCGACGGAGCCGGACGACAGCGACAGCGACACCTGCGGGGCGATACCCAGCGACAGATCGTCGAAGCTGCCGCGGCCGAGCCCGTTGACCGTCGGCCGGACGGTAACCGACGTCGTGTTCGAACGCGTCGTGAACGACGTCGCGTACACGGTCCACGGCGTCGTGCCGGAGGCGCCCCCGAGCGTGGTCGTCGCGCCGCTGGGCGACTCGGTGACCACCACCCGCGCGGTGCCCGAGGTCAGCGCGATGGTGCTGATCGCGGCCTCCAGCAGGTACGTCGTCGACGGGGTGACAGTGACGGTCTGGCCGGCGTAGCCGCCGAACGAGTCGTCGCCCCCGAACAGTTGCAGCGACTCCGCGCCGGTGTTGGCCGGTGC
>DATLLN010000152.1:0-23115 GCA_035537835.1 Gaiellales bacterium | reverse complement strand
GCCTCGAGGTCGAACAGCTCGGCGCGCTCGTCGCGCACGGCGCTGGCCACGGACAGCAGCAGGCCGCCCAGGGCGAGCGCGAGCGCCAGCACGGCGCCCGCCTCCAGCGCGACCAGGATGCCGCGGGCGAGCGGGTCGGTGACCAGCCGGTCGAGCGTCCCGTCGTACGAGGCGAACGCGAGGGCGTCGTAGGGGCGCTGTGCCAGCGCCCGCTGCAGATCCCCCGACCGGCCGCGGTCGGGCGTCATCAGCCATAGCTCCTGAGGCCGGCCCGCGCCGGGATCGTCCGAGCCGAGGGCGGAGGCCAGCCAGCTCTCATCCGCCACCACGAAGCTGTCGCCGGCGATCGTCGGGAACCGGTCGGCCACCCCGACCACCTGGGCGGGCACCGTGCGCCCGCCGAACGAGAGGCCGAGCGAACCGCCGGCGGCCGCATCCGCGAGGTTCTGGCTGACCAGCACCGGCAGGGTCTTGCCGTCTGTCGGCTGCGGCGCGCGGAACAGCGTCCGCGCCACGCCGTTGACCGAGTATCCGACGGCGCCGCCGCTCGCCGCGTCGACGCCGCCTTTGCCCACCCATTCCTGCCAGTCGGTGACCGGGGCGCCGGCGGCGGTCAGCTCACCCAGCTGGAGGGTGCCGTCGGCGGAGGTGAACGCCCCGCCCTCTGCGCCCTGATGCAGCGCGGCGCGCGCGCCGGCCTCGTCCAGACCCAGCTCGACCGCGACCAGGCGACCCGCCTGCGGAACCGTGCCGTGCAGCACCGACCGCCCGCCAGAGACCAGCCCCATCGGCACCGACGTCACGGAGCCGCCGGCGTCCTCGACGATCAGCGCAAGCGTGACGGGCGCGCCGTGCCGGGTGACCGGGAGCGACACCGGCCCTGCGGGGATGTCCGCGCCGCCGGTGGCGATCGGCTGCGCCGGCGCAAGCCGCCCGGCGATCGCGGACGGCTGGAAGCCGTCGCCCGAGAGCCGCAGCGACGACAGGGCGTCCGCGGGCACGCCGAGCACCTGGATCGACCCGCTCGACGCGCCGCCGGTGGCGGTCGACGCCGGCAGCCGGAGCACGGGCAGCGCCCGTGGGCTGCCGGGCAGCGTGCGCCACTCGGAGAGCGACGCGACGTCCAGCGGTCGTACCAGCGCCGCTCCCTCGCGGGCGATCACGTCCGCCGGCACGGCGTAGGCGGCCTCGTCGCGCTGACCGCCCTCAAGCGTTGCCCGGTACGACGACGCAAGGATGCCGAGCCCGAACGCCACCGCCAGGAACCCCGCGGTGATCGCCGCCGGGCCCGGGTCGCGGGCCAGCGACAGCGCCGCCAGCCGGAGGGACATCGGTCCGCGACGGGCCAGCCGCTCGGTACCGCGCATCGCCCACCCCAGCAGGCGGGCGACGGCGATGCCGGCCACCAGCGCCGCGAGCAGCGGCAGCGCCGGCAGCAGCGGATCGGAGCGGCCGGCCAGGTCGCCCGCATTCGTGCCGCCGCGGGCGAGGGCGAGGACGAGCGCGGCCAGCGCCCCCAGCGCCACCAGGTCGGCGGCGCGCCCAAGCCGCGCGCCGGACGGCACCAGTTGCACGGCCACGAGCAGCACCGTTGCCACCGCCCAGCAGACGATCAGGCCGACGACGCCGGGCGTACCGAGCACCGAGTGGCGGAGCAGGCCCCAGGCGTCGATCCCGGCGGCAGCGGCCGCGAACGCCGCGACCATGATCCCCACGGCTGCGCCCAGGGCGACTCCGACCAACGCAACCCAGCCGGAATCGGCCAGTGAGAACACCAGCAGTTGCGACGCTCGGGCGCCGCGCCGCTCCAGACGGCGACGCTCGGCCGCCGAGTCGCGGCGTAGGCCGACGGCAGCCAGCAACGTGAAGCCCAGCAGCAGCGCGGCCGCCTCGCCGCCGACCAGCAGCATCCGCCGCCCGGCGACCTGGCCGGAGTCGCGCGCCTCGACCAGCGCCTGATCGGGCCCGGACAGCACCCAGTTCGTATCGCCCGTCTCCAGAGCGGACAACGTGTACGCCTCGCGGTCGAGCAGCCCATCGATCTCCCAGCTGCGGATGCCCGACGGCAGCGGCTCACTCCAGTTGAACGTCCGGTAGGACGTCGTCAGCCCTGGCATCAGCGCCATGGCCGAGACGTCCCCAGCGAGAAGCGTCGGCGGCGGCTTGCGCGACCCGGCGGCCTCGCCCAGGTTCGCCGTCGAGCCGAACGGCAGGGCCGACCGCAGCACCGCGGTGCCCACGGTCACGAACCTCGCCCCCTCGGTCGCGGTCTCGTCCAGCGGCGCGCCGTCCACCTGCAGCACCTCGCAGCGCTCAGGCGTGCACGACCGCGGCAGCCGGCCGCCGGTCAGCCGGACGTAGCGGCCGATGTCGTCGACCGCGCCCAGCAGCACGATGCCGTGATCGAGCCGCAGGGTGCGGTACAGCACCGACGCCGCCGGCTCACCGGGAGCGAGTCCGTGCAGGGCGGCGCGCGCCCGGCTGTTCGCCGCCGCATAGTCCTCCACGGGTCCCGCGTGGGTAACGGCCAGCGCGCGCTGACCCGCGGGCAGCCGGTCGATCGCCCTGTCGAGCGCGCGCTCGGAGGCGATCCGCCCCCCGGCGGCCGTCGCCGCCAGCATCGCGACGGCGGCGGCGACGCCGAGCGCCGCGAGCAGCCCCCGCCACGGCCGCGCGGCGATCCGGGCACGGGCCAGTCGCAGCGGCGCGGCCAGGCCGCGCAGCCGCGAGACGGAGATCGACTCCATGCACCGATCCTACCCGCTTCCTCGACACTGATCAAGCGCGATCGGATGTGTTGAAATGCCCTGAGCGTTAGGCAGCGACACTTGTATCAGCGGTTGACCGGTGTCGTCGCTCCCGCTAGGCTCGGAGAGCATGGATCTCGGACCGCATCCGTGGCGGTTCAAGCCCGGTGACCGCGAGCACGCGCCCGGTGCGCTGCGCACCGTCCAGGCGCTTGTCAACACGATCAATCACGGCGTCGACGACTCGCTCGACCGGACGGGGACGCTCGAGCTCTGGCTCGACGAGTTCGGCCTGCCGACCGGGCCGCGGCCGCTCACCGGTTCGGACGTCGCGCGCACCAAGGAAGTTCGCGAGGCGCTGCGGGCGATGCTGTGGCACAACGGGCTCGTGGCGACCGACACGGTTGCCGCGGCCGAGACGCTGGAACGGGCGGCGCGGACGGCGCAGCTGACGATCGCCTTCGAGGACGACGACTCGCGGCTGGTGCCGCTGGATCCCGGCCTCGACGGGGCGCTGGGCCAGGTCGTCGCGATCGTCTACACGTCGATGGCCGATGGCAGCTGGCAGCGGATGAAGGCATGCCGGCGCTGCGGCTGGGCGTACTACGACCACTCGCGCAACCAGTCCAGCGCGTGGTGCTCGATGAAGTACTGCGGCAACCGTACGAAGACGCGGGCGTACCGCCGCCGGCATCGCTAACGCCGTCCGGCCCGCAGGATACGCTCGCGGCGTGAGGCAGATGGGGACGGTGGCGATCGCGCTTGCGCGACGACACCGCGAAGCTTGATGCGGTCGCATCGATCACACCGAGCATCCGGAGCTGATCACACCGATCTGCCAGGTCGCCTACCGCGAGGGGCTCGGCTCCGGGGTGACGCCCGAGGTCGCCGCACGCATCCCCGGCGGACTGGACGGCCTGGCCACCGACTTCTGCCGCGACCTCGGCCCGTACGTCCAGGGGACGGCGATCAACCGGCCGCAGCTCTACCAGGATCGCGGCCGCAAGACCTTCGTCGCCATCGCACCTTTGCCGCCGTCGACAGCGCCGAGCAGGACGCGACCAACCCGTTCTCGGCCGCCGACACCCAGAAGCTGTTCACCAGGGTGTGCGGCCGTGCATGGGATGGAGGCTACGTCTCCCAGGATGGCTCGTTCGACAACGCGGCGATCAGGCGGATCACGCGGCAGACCGTGCGCGAGATGATCCGCTCCGGCGAGATCCACGTCCGCCAGAGCTGACCTACCGCATAGCGTCGACCAGCCGGCCCAGGAACACCTCGCAGCGCTCCAGCTGCTCGAGTTCCACCGACTCATCGGCCCGATGCGCGTCGGCGATGTCGCCGGGCCCGCAGACGACGGCCGGGATCCCCAGACCGGCGAACACGCCGGCCTCGGTGCCGAAGCTGACGGTGCCGCCCTCCTCCGCTCCGGCCGCGCGGGCGAGGCCGACGATCTCGGCGTCCGGCGGGACGTCGAGGCCCGGGTAGCCGGCGAGCGGCTCGTACTCGATCCCCTCGAGCAGCGGCGCCGGATCCTGCCCGGGCAGATGCCGCACCTCGAACTCGAAGACGCAGGTGTCTGGCACGACATTCAGCACCATGCCGCCGCGGATCGGCCCGATCGTGAACGTCGCGGTCGGCACCTGGAAGCGGTCGTCGCGGGGCCCGTCGGCGATCAGCCGGTCGGCCCGCTCGCGCAGCCGCACGATCAGCCGCGCCGCCTCCTCCACCGCGTTCACGCCGAGCGGCGCCAGCGCCGAGTGCACGGCGGTGCCGGTCACGGACACGCGGCCGGCCACCTTGCCCTTGTGCGCGGTCGCTGCGCGCATGCCGGTCGGCTCGCCGACCACGCAGCCGGCGGGCAGCGGGTCGAGTCCGGCGATCCACGGCGCGAGCTGCGCGATCCCCACGCAGCCGATCTCCTCGTCGGTCGATAGGGACAGGTGGAGCGGGCGGCTGAGGCTGCCGCCCCGGGCCGCGTCCTCGAACGCGACCACCGCCGCGGCCAGGAAGCCCTTCATATCGGCGGTGCCACGGCCGGCCAGTCGCGAGCCGCGCTCGGTCAGGGCGAACGGATCGGATGTCCAGCTCTGTCCCTCGACCGACACGACGTCCATGTGTGCCGAGAGCACCAGGCCGGGGACGCCCGCCGGGCCGATCGTCGCCCACAGGTTGGTGTGCTCGCCGCCGGGAATGCTCGACACCTCGGCGCCGGTCGCCCGCAGGCGCCGCTCCAGCTTCGCGGCCAGCTCGGCGTTCGGGCGGCCGGCGACGCTGGGGTGGGCGACGAGCTCTCGCAGCAGCTCGCGGCTGCGCAGCATCAACCGTGCCCGCAGTGCGGCGCCGGCGGTGGGACGTCGAGCGCCGGGCTGCGGTCGAAGAACCCGACCGGCCGCAGGTGGAATCCGCAGTAGGCGACCGGCATCACCGGCCAGTCCTCCAGCCGCGGCACGTGATGCGCCCCGAACGTGTACCAGAGCACGACGTCCTCGCCCTCGAGCGACCGGTCGGCAGCCGTCCACCGCGGCAGGCCGTCCCCGCCGGCGTGCTGGTTCGGGTAGTCGCCCGCCGGGTACCGCTCGTCGGGGCTGTACGGCGTCACCCACAGCGAGTGGTCGAGGAAACCGGCCCGCTTGCGGAACTGCGAGTCGGGATGCGCCATGGCCGCGACGGTCTCCCCCGGCACGAGCTCGAACGCCGTCGGGCCGCCCATCCGGTTGCGCCGCCGCGAGCTCTCCACCCGCCAGCGCCGCGCGGTCAGCGGCGAGACCGTCCGCTTCGCCGCGAACTCGCTGGCGAGCACGCGGCGGTCGGAGACGAACGCGCTGCCGTCCTCGTTCTCGGGGCCTGCGGGCACGGGCGCCGCCTCCGTCTCGACGGGCACGTTGTCGGTGCCGTCAACGTCCATGTCCAGGCGCGCCGTGAGGAAGTGCTGGTGATAGCCGGCGGCAACCCCCGGGGCGACCTCGGTCGAGTGCGGCCCGGCCGCGCCGATCGGCACGCCCGCGGTGTGCATGATCCCCGTCAGCTTGCCCTCGAACTCGATCGTGCCGTCCTGGTAGAAGAGCCAGTAGAAGCCGTACTCGTAGTTGCCGACCGTCGCCACACAGGACACCACAAGGCGGCGGGATCGAGCGACGTCGTGTCGGGCGGTGCGATCGTCCCGGTGCTTCCAGAGGATGCCGTAGTCCTCCTCGTGGATGCAGATGGCGTTGCGCAGCACCTGCACGTTGCCCTTTGTGTCGACGAAGGCCGAGTCGAGATAGCGGATCTCGCCGAGGCAGTCGCAGCCCAGCTCGAGCTCGTTGATCAGCGGGCCGAGGCCGTACTCGCCGATGTCGAAGACGTTCTTGAAGTGCATGGTCGGGCTGGGATCGCCGTACGGGATGACCAGCTCGGCGATCGATGCGCGGTGGCACACGCTGCGGAGCTCACCGTCGTCCTCGTACGCGATCTGGTGGAGCACCAGGCCCTCACGGTTCGCGAAGCCGACCCGCATCCGCCACTTCTGCCATCGCAGCTCGCGGCCGTCCAGCACGAAGCTGGGCCCGTCCGGCTGCACGATCTCCAGCGCCTTCTGGTCGGCGCGATACGGTCCGCCGGCGCCGTCGCGGTAGTCGGCGCTCTCGGGCGGGATCGGCACGACGCCGTGGTCGTCGACGCGGACGACCGTCATCTCGTTCAGGTCGACGACCGCCACCAGCCGCCCGATCGGCCGGGCGTACGGGTTGACGTCGTCGTCGGACGAGCGCAGCCAGGAGAGGGCGCGGGCGAGCCGCCGGTCGGAGGTCTCGAACGATCCGACCGACCACGGCTCGATGTGCACCGAGTCGAGGGCGTCGCCGGTGATCCCCCGGCGGGCCAGCGCCTCGCGGTAGTCCGGGTCGGCCCGCACCGCCTCGGCGGCCTCGACGAACTCGTCGGCCGAGATCGCCGGCTGGATTCCGTCCAGCGGCGTCCAGCGCTCGACGTTGCCGGCCTCGAGGTCGACGATCCCCTCGTACCCGAGCCTGGCGTCGTTGTCGAGGATGACGACCAGCGCTCGGCGGTGCGGCGGTGAGCCGTCGTCGAGCTCCGGCTTGGCCGGCTCCTCGAGATCGACCCGGATGAAGCGCACCCGGCTCGCCGGCTCGCGCTCCTTGCGGACGACCTCGACCGCGCGCGCGAGCTCCTCGGGCGTCAGGGGATCCAGCGGGTGGGTGCTCATCGGCGGGCTCCTCGGGTCGTCGGGTGTCGGAAGGCGGACTGTTGCAGCGTGAACCTCACTCGCCGGGGACACCGAAGCCTGGCGCGGAATCCGGATCGAGCGCGCGGGTCACGTAATCGGCCTCCTGCGGCGCCCAGACCTGCCACACGTCGGCCAGCTCCTCGATCGGGCTGTCGTGCCAGTCGACCCGCAGGTCGGTGCTCGGCCACGCCGCATCGCCGCAGACGACGACCCCGGCAGAGCGCACCGGACCCTCCTCGCCGCCGGCGGCCAGACCCGCCGCCAGGCCGCGCAGCAGCCGGTCCGCAAGGTGGGCCGCCGGGTCGTGCTCGAAGGCCGCGACCATCGCCGCCGGGACGTCGTCCGACGCCAGTAGGTTGCCGGCACCGACGCAGTCGCGGCCCTCGGCGGCGCCGTGGCGGCCCAGCGTCCGCGCGCCCGAGCGGACGGCCGTGCGGCCGTCGGCGGCGACCGCCGTCAGCTGCCGCCACTCGATCCCCGGCTCTCCCTCCAGGGACGCGATCACCGCCGCCGGATCGTTGCCGGCGGCAAGCCCGTCCAGGATCCGCGGGCCCAGCCGCGGGTCGGTCACGTTCTGGCTGCCGACAGCGCCGACGCCCGGCCGGACGTGCGCGCAGCGGGCGGCCACCGCCGGGCTGGACGATGACACGGCGATGCCCAGCATGCCCGTGCGGGCGCAGCGGCCGACCAGCGAGAACGTCACGCCCGCCCCTCCGGGATCACGGCCGTCGCGTCGATCTCGACGACCCACTCGGGCCGCGCGAGCGCCGTGACCACGAGGCCCGTCGACACCGGGTAGACGCCCGTCAGCCAGCGGCCCATCACCCTGTAGACGGACTGCCGGTAGCGGATGTCGGTCAGGTAGACGACGATCTTGACGATGTCCTCGAGCTTCGCGCCGGACTCCTCGAGCAGCATCGCGATGTTGGCCATCGCCTGCTCGGCCTGCGCCTCGACGTCGCCGACGCCGACCGACTCCCGGGTGTCCAGATCCTGGCCGATCTGGCCGCGCAGGTAGACGGTGTTGCCGGCCACAACGGCCTGGCAGAGGTCGTTGTCGAGGTTCTGCTCGGGATAGGTCTCGCGCGTGTTGAAGGGTCGGATGCGGCGATGGCTCATGCCGGCGTCCCGGCGAGCACGCGGTCGGAGAGGCCGGCCGACGCCTGGACGATCTCCAGCGAGCGGTCGAAGTCGAAGTTGCGGTAAACGGCCCCCAGGTGGGCGAACGGCGGCGACTGGGCGAACAGCTGGAACGTCAGCCGGTGCCCGGCGTAGTCGGAGTTCAGCAGGTCTCGGGCGAACACCAGCAGCCGGCGCCGGTCGTCCGCCTGCCACCGCTCGTTGATCGAATAGAACTTCTCCATCCACGGCGCCGTCTCCGGGTTCGCGAACGTCGCGCTGTCCGGCGTCACGCAGATCTGCCCGCCGATCAGCTCGCGGGCGATGTGCATCATCGCCGGCAGCTGGGAGCAGGCCAGCACGCGGCCGGTGTAGAGCAGCGACGGGTTCGGCATCAGCAGACCGCCGGGCGACTCCTGCGCCTCGGCGATCGCCGCCGTCAGGTGGGCATTGATCCCCTCCCGGTAGCATGCGAGCATCGCCAGCTTCTCCTGCACCGCCTGCTGGCGTTCGAGGCCGGTCTGGCGGACGTTGAACAACGCGGCGCCGATCAGCATGTCGGCGACCCGTTCGATCCGCTGGACGAACGCGAATGCGCTGTAGCGGTGCAGGGTCGCCCGAATGAACGTCGCGGCTCGGGTGTGGCGGTAGAACAGCACGTTCTCCCATGGCACCTCGACGTCGTCGAACACGACCAGCGTGTCGACCTCGTCGAAGCGGCTGGCCAGCGGGTAGTCCTCGGCCGGCCGCCGGTCGGCGAACCCGGTGCGGCAGATGTGCTTGATCCCGGGCGAGCCCATGTCGACGATGAAGCCCAGCGCGTAGTCGGACAGCTCGTTGTCGCCCCAGTTGGCAATCGTCGGCTTCACGAACGCCTGGTTCGCGTAGGCCGCCGCCGTCTCGTACTTGGCGCCTCGCACGACGATGCCGTTGTCCGTCTCGCGAACCAGGTGCAGCAGCATGTCGGGGTCCTGATCCTGGGGGCGCTTCGAGCGATCGCCCTTGGGATCGGTGTTGGCGGACACGTGGAACGGATCGGCGTGCAGCACCCGGTGGATGTGGCGCGTGATGTTCTCGGAGAACTGCGGGTCGACCTCGTTGAGGACGTCCTGGCCGTCGTAGAGCGACCACATCTCGCCGACCGTCTCGTCGCCGACCCGGATGACGACGCCGCGCAGGTCGTCCATCACGGCGTCGACGGCCCGGCGCTTGTCGTACCAGTCCTCACGCGTGTGCGGAAGGCGCAGGCCGACGGCGTTGCGCTCGCCGGTGTCCGGGTCGACGTACGACATCACGTCGCGGGTCGCGTCCTCGTGCGCCATGTCGTAGATCCGGGCGCGGGCGTCGACCAGCGGTTTGAGCATCGGGTGCTCGGTCACGTCGCCGACCCGCTCGCCGTCGATCCAGACGTCGCGGCCGTCGCGGATCGAGTCGCGGTACTCGTCCCCGGTGCGGATCATGCGGCGACCTCCATGGCGGCTCCTCGGTTCATGCCGGACAGTATGAGCGGGTCCGCCGCATGCTGCAAAGCGTCAAGGGCGATCCCGTCACGGACCGGTGCCGGACTGCGCCAGACCGGTGACGGCTTCGCGACGCCCGCCGTCGGCCCTGGCACTGTGCCCGGCACCGTGCCCGGCACCACGCGTCCTGGCTACTGCTGGTTGCGGCTCCAGATCAGCCGCAGGCCGTCCAGCGTGAGCCACGGCTCGACGTCGTCGACCGTCTCGCAATGCGGCACGACCAGGCCCGCCAGCCCACCGGTGGCGATCACGCCGATGTCGCCGCCCAGCTCGACGGCGAACCGCCGCACGAGGCCGTCGACCAGCCCGGCGAAGCCGAACACCGCGCCCGACTGCATGTTCTCGGCGGTGTTCTTGCCGATCGCCGTCCGCGGCGCCGCCAGCTCGATCCCGAACAGCCGGGCGGCCCGCGCGCCGAGCGCGTTCACGGCGACCTCGAGGCCGGGCGCGATCGCCCCGCCGATGAACTCGCCGGCCGCCGACACGGCGTCGAAGTTGATGGCCGTGCCGAAGTCGACCACGACCAGCGGCCCGGGGCGCAGCGCCAGCGCGGCGACGCAGTTCGCCACCCGGTCGGACCCGACCTCGTGCGGGTTGTCGACCATCAGCGGCAGCCCGGTGCGGATGCCGGGGCCGACGATCAGGGCCTCGTGGCCGAAGTGCGCCCGCGCCATCTCGGCGAGCGCCACCGCGATCTGCGGGACGCCGGACGAGGCGACCGTCGCCGAGACGTCCGCGAACGACCGGCCGCGGATCGCCAGCAGGCCGGCCAGCTCGACCGCCAGCTCGTCAGCGGTGCGCGAGCGGACGCTGGTCGTCCGCCAGTGGTCACGCAGCAACTCGCCGTCGTAGAGCCCGACGACCGTCTGCGTGTTGCCGACGTCCAGCGCGAGGAGCATGTGGCCGGAGCGCGGCTACTCGTCGCTGCCGAGCTCGAACCCGATCGGCAGCGTCGTGTCGACGCCGCTCTCGGTCTTCAACTCCTCGACGGTCACGTCCTGGGTCGTGTGGACCTCGGTACGGGGGATGATCCGGCTCGGCCGGTTCTTGTCCCACACCCAGACGTCCTCCATCGTGAGGTGCACCAGCGGGTATGACGCCTGGTGGGCATGCTCGATCTGCAGCCGGTTGCACAGATATGTCGCCTCTGCCGTCAACACGCAGTAGCGGAAGAGGCCGAACACCGTCGCGTACTCGCGCTTCAGTCGGAGCTCGAGCTCTGCGTCGTATTCCTCGAGATCATCGATGTTGGACATGAGTCGAAGTCTACGCCCGCTCGGTCCGCCAGTCCACGGCCCGGGCTACTGAACCGGCTCGGCCTGAGCGAACGCCGGACGGGCGCAAACGGTCTCCCGCCAGCGAAGCAGGTTGGGGTAAGGCGAGAGATCCATGCCCGTGTGGGTCGTGCGGTTGAGCACCGGCGCCGCGGCGCAATCCGCGATCGTGAACCGGCCGAGCGCGTACCCGCCGGGGTCGATCAGCGCGTCGAAGGTGCGCAGCGTCGCGGCGACCTCCTGCGCACGCGCCGCGGCCGCCGGCGGGTCGGCCGCCGCAGAGCCGAAGCCGCCCTGCGGCGTGAATCCCAGCGCCAGCACCTCGATCGAGAAGAACGCGGGGCGGAACGTCAGCGCGTAGCGGTCGAGCAGCTCGTCGATCGGCGCCCGCGCGACCGGATCGGCCGGGTAGAGCTCCTCGCCGCCGTACCGGTTGGCGAGGTAGCGGAGGATCGCGTTCGACTCTGTCAGCACGAGGTCGCCGTCGATCAGCGTCGGGATGCCCGCCAGCGGGTTGAGCGCCACGTAGTCGTCGGGCCGCGGCCGCGTGATCGGGATCGTACGCCGCTCGTACTCGAGGCCCAGCTCGGCGAGCAGGAACCTGACCTTCAGCGCGTTCGACGAGATCGGGTGGTCGCAGAGCGTCAGCAAGGACGCCGAGACTACACGACGCCGGGAATCAGCCGGCGCGTGTGTTCCGCGTACTCGTCGTACTCGGGGAACTCCGCGCGCAACCCGGCCTCCTCGTAGCGTGTGCGCACCACCTGGACGGCAACGCAGGCGATCCACGCCGCCCCGGCCAGCCCCGGCCGCGAGGCGCCGATCACCAGGCCAAACGCGGACACCAGCTCGCCCAGGTACAGCGGATGGCGGACGATCCGGTACGGCCCGCGCGTGACCAGGCCGCGGACGTCCGGCAGCACGCCGAAGCACCGGCCGAGCGCCAGCACGGAGACGATCGAGAAGGCCAGCCCGCCGAGCAGCAGGATGTCGGCGATCCAGACGCGCGATCCGCCGGCGCTGTCGGTGGCGAGCGCTCCGACGGCGATGAACGCGAACTGGGCGGAGAGCGCGGCGATCACGCCGATCGGCGCGCGGCCGCGGCGCAGCGGCGCCGGCCGGATGTTGACCAGCACCAGGAACATCCCCCACATCAGCGCGCTGGCGACGTGGAACAGCATCTGGGCGACCGACTCGTCCTGGCCGACGGCCAGCAGGGTGAGCACGCCGAGCAGCGTGAACACGAAGCTCGGGATCACCCGCGAGCCGAGCAGGTGCAGCGCCCAGGGGGTCCAGGCGGGCGCTGCGGTGTCTGTGGTGATGTCCGCCACGTCTGCTCGCTTATCGACGCGGGGGACGAGGTGCTTGAGCCGCTAGACGAGTGCGCCCGCCGGCCGCACGCCCTGCGGCTCGAGCGCCGCCAGCAGCTGGGCGGCCGTCGCCGCGCCGATCCGGACGTCGGGGGCGACGTCGGCCAGCGGCCGCAGCGCGAACTCGCGCTCGGCCAGCCGCGGGTGCGGCACGGTCAGCTGCGGCTCGTCGAGCTGCACGCCGTCCATCGCCAGCAGGTCGAGGTCGAGCGTCCGCGGGCCCCAGCGGATCGTCCGCTCGCGGCCGAACCGCGCCTCGATCGCCAGCAGCTCCGCCAGCAGCCGGTGGGGATCCAGCGGCGTCGCGACGACGGCCACGGCGTTCAGGAACGGCGGCTGGTCCTCCAGCCCGACGGGGTCGGTCTCGTACAGCGGCGAGACGGCCCGCACCTCGCCCAGCTCGGCCAGCGATTCGACCGCGCCGGCCAGGGTAGCGCGCGCGTCGCCCAGGTTCGCGCCCAGTCCGACGTAGGCGAGGCTCACCCGGGAGGGGGGTTTTGCAACTCCGGCCATTAACATTTCCTCACAATTGCGTGATCCTGTGATGGTCACGGACGGCGTCAGACCCCGGCGCCGCCGTCAGTCTTCGCAAGGATGGATGGTGCCATGTCGACCCTCATGGAACTGACTGTCGTGCTGGTGGTGTGCCCCGCGCTGCTGGCCGCATGGTTGGACAACCGATACCCCTGGCTCCGGCCGCGGGAGATGCGCCGGATCGCGATCCACATCGGCCTCGGCGGTTTGCTCGCCTTCGTGGTGCTGCGCCCGCTGCTGCTGACCGTGGGCGCCCTGCTCGACGGCGCGGCCGCCCAGTACACGTCGTTCGCGGTGGCCTGCACGATCATCACGTACGGCATCGTCGTGTCGCTCTGGGCGATGCGCAACATGGCCGAGCTGGCCAGGACCCACCGCTAGCAGCAGATCATCGTGCCGCCGGAGCCGCGCCGACCTCTCGCAGGGTGGCGGCGGCTTCGGCGCGCGTGCGCGCGCCCAGCTTGCGCAGGATCGCCTTGACGTGCCAGCGCACCGTCTCCGGCGAGAGGTACAGGCGCTCGGCGATCTCGGCGGTGGTGGCGCCGGAGGCGATCATCTGCAGGATCTCGAGCTGCCGCGGCGTCAGGCGCCTGCGGGCGCTGGCCGTGGCCGCGGCCGGGCGCGATGTGGCCCTTGCATCCCGGAACAGGTGCGTGACCATCTGCCGGGAGATCGCGGCCTCGCCGTCGAAGGCGCCGCGGATCGCCCGGGCAATGCCGTCGGGCGACTGGTCCTTGGTCAGGTAGCCGTCAGCGCCGGCGCGCACCGCGGCCAGCATGTCCGACGGGTCGTGCGACACGGTCAGCACGATCAGCTTGGGGCGGTCGCCGTGGCGCTCGCGGATCCGGCGGATCATGTCGACGCCGCTGCCACCGTCCAGGTAGAGGTCGATCACCGCACCGTCGGGCTGGTGCGTCTCGAATCCCTCGAGCCCGTCGTGCAGCCCGCGTGCGGTTGCCACGACGGAAAGCCCCGCGCCCTCGAGGAGCGAGACCAGCCCGCGCAGAAACAGCGGGTGATCCTCCACGACGACGACGCTCGGCTGGCCCACTACTCCGTTGTACACCCACCCAACGGGGTGGGGAACCCCCAGGGCCGTTGGCTGATGCCCAATCGCCCGATTACGGACGTCTGACCGTCACCGTTACGTCGGCGAACGGATGCGGGATCGGCGCCTGCGGCTTGTGCACGGTCACGGTCACGGCGTCCACCGGGTAGCCGGCCACGAGGTCGTCCGCGATCACGGCCGCCAGCCGCTCGAGCAGGTCGTAGGGGCCGCCGCGGGCGAGCTCGACGACCCGGTTGGCGACGGCGCCATAGTCGACGGCGTCCTCGAGGTCGTCGGTCTGCTCCGCGGCCGCGCTCGAGCACTCCAGTCGGATGTCGAACAGGAACGTCTGGCCGTTGCGCCGCTCGTGCCCATGCACGCCGTGGTGGGCGAACACCTCGAGGCCGACGATCTCGACCACCGGGGCGCTCACGACGCCGCCTCGATCGCCGCGGCGACGGCCAGCGCATCGCGGTTGGGCGCCACGTCGTGGACGCGGAACATGCGCGCGCCGCGCTCGAACGCCGCGACGTTGGCGGCCACGGTCGCCGCCACCCGGTCGCCCTCCTGCCTGCCGGTCAGCGTGCCCAGGAACCGCTTGCGCGAGACGCCGATCACAACGGGGCGGCCCAGCACGCACAGCGCATCCAGCTCCTGCAGGAGCCGCAGGTTGTGATCGACGGTCTTGCCGAAGCCGATCCCCGGGTCGACGCAGATCCGCCGCTCGTCGATGCCCGCCCCGACCGCCGCGGACACCCGCTCCCCCAGGAACTCGACGACCTCGGCGACCACGTCGTCGTAGCGCGGGTCGTCCTGCATCGTCCGCGGCGTGCCCTGCATGTGCATCAGGCAGACTGCCGCGTCCGCCGCGGCGACGACGCCCGCCATCTCGGGGTCGGCGCGCATGGCCGTCACGTCGTTGACCATCGTCGCGCCGGCGGCCAGCGCACGCTCGGCGACGACCGCCTTCGCGGTGTCGATCGACACGGGCACGCCGGATTCGGCGACCAGCCGCTCGACGACCGGGATCACTCGGGCCAGCTCCTCGTCGGCGGACACCGGGTCGGCGCCGGGGCGGGTCGACTCGCCGCCGACGTCCAGCAGGTGCGCGCCCTCCTCCGCCAGCTGCAGCCCGTGCTGCACCGCGGCCCCGGCGTCCAGGAACAGCCCGCCGTCCGAGAACGAGTCGGGGGTGACGTTGACGACGCCCATCAGCGCCGCGCGGGGGAGCGACTCAGGCAGGCTCACGGCCCCGGATCCAGGAGACGGTCAGCACCATGCTGGCGGCCAGCAGGCCGAGACCGCCGCTGACCCACCAGCCTGCGCCGGAGAGCCCGGCCGCCAGCGCGTTCCACGTGCCGTGCAGCCCGACGCCGGGTAGCAGCGAGCCGGTGCGGCGGCGCAGCCAGCAGAGGACGACGCCGACGCCGGTGAAGGCGATCAGCACGCCCGAGGTGAGGTGCAGCGACGCCCAGGCCAGCGACGAGACGACGGCGCCCGGCCAGTAGCCGAAGCGGCCGGCCAGGGTCGAGTAGAGATAGCCGCGGAACGCCAGCTCCTCGGTCCACGGCGCGATCACGATCGTCGCGAAGGCGATCAGCAGCCGGTACCCCTGGGACCGGTGTTCCGTGTCGATCGCCGTCGTCGACGTCAGCCCGAGCAGCTGCGAGATGGCGAAGCCGATGTAGGCAACGACGAAGACCAGCGGGATGAACAGCAGCACCGAGCTGACCGTCCGCCGCGGCAGCGAGATGCCGACCAGCGACCAGTCACGCTCGCGGTGGCGGAACAGCAGCCTCGCCGAGAGCACAAGCGCGACCCAGGTCAGCGCTCCGACGACCAGGCTGGCGACCAGGCCGCGGGGGATGCGGTCGGGCGCCGACGGGGCGAACCGGGCGATCTCGAACCCGGCGACGAACGCCAGCTGGGACACCACCATGACGACCACCGCGGCCGCGAGCCCGCGACCCCAGGAAACCGGCTTCGGCATCGCGATCACCGGACGAGTGTAGATCGCGACCTGCTAGATTCGCCGCCCCATGGGCGCGCGCATGTTCACTCCGGAGAACGCCCCAGAGGTGCTGGCGGGCGAGCAGCTCGAGGCGATCCACGACCAGGCGATGACGATCCTCGAGGAGATCGGCACGGACGTCCGCCAGGAGGAGGCGCTCGAGCTGCTGAAGGCGCACGGCCAGCACGTCGACGGCGAGCGCGTGCGCTGGGACCGCGAGTTCGTGATGGAGATGCTGGCCAAGGCGCCCGAATCGTTCACCCTGCGGCCGCGCAACCCCGAGCGGGAGGTGACGATCGGCGGCGGCTCGCTGGTGCTGGCGCCGGTCGGCGGCTCGCCGTTTGCGCACGACCTGGAGCGCGGGCGCCGCGACGGCACGATGGCCGACCACGTCGAGCTGGTGAAGATGGCGCACGCGGCCGAGCTGATCGGCTGCCAGCAGGGCGGTACGGTCGAGGCGACCGACCTCCCCGAGGACAGCCGGCACATGGACATGGACTACTCGATCCTGCGCTGGTCGGACAAGCCGCACGTCTGCTACGGCACCTCGGGCGCCAAGGCGCGCGACGCCGTGAACCTGGCGGCGATCGCCTGCGGCGGCCGCGAGGCGATCGAGCAGACGCCGGCCGTGATGGGCGTGGTCAACCCCAACAGCCCGCTGGTCTGGGACCGGCTGATGGTGGACGCACTGACCGAGTGGGCCTCCGCCAACCAGCCGGTGATCGTGACGCCGTTCCTGCTGGCCGGGGCGACGGCGCCGGTCAGCGTGGCGGCCGGGCTCTCGCTGGAGGTGGCCGAGGCGCTGTCCGGCGTCGCCCTGATCCAGGCGATCCGGCCGGGCGCCCCATGCCTGTTCGGCTCGTTTTTCACCGCCGTCGACATGCGCAGCGGCGCGCCCGCCCTCGGCACCCCGGAGTCGGTGTTCGGCACGCTGGCCGGCGGGCAGCTGGCCCGCCACTACCGCCTGCCCTACCGCGGCGGCGGCGGACTGTGCGCCGGCCTGGCGATGGACGCCCAGGCCGCGAGCGAGACGCTGATGACGCTGTGGGCGACGATGCTTGCCGCCTCCGACTTCGTGCTCCACGCCTGCGGCTGGCTGGAGGGCGGCCTGGTCGCGTCGTACGAGAAGTTCGCGTTCGACCTCGAGGTGCTGCGGATGTTCCAGATCGTCGGCGGCGGGTTCGAGGCCGGTGCCGAGGAGCTCGCGCTGGACGCCGTGCGCGCCGAAGGCCCGGGCGGGATGTTCCTCGCCAACGATCACACGCTGGCCCACTTCAAGGAGTGGTCGTTCATGAGCCCGCTGTTCCGCGCGCAGTCCTACGTGACGTGGCAGAAGCAGGGCGCGCCGACGGCGGACGAGCTCGCGATGAAGGAGTGGAAGGCGCTGCTCGAGCGCTGGGAGGATCCGGGCATCGACCCGGCCGTCGATGAGGAGCTGCAGGAGTACATGGCGCGCCGCCGGGCGGAGATCGAGGCGGGCGAGTGAGCCGCGAGCCGCGGCACGACATCCTCTTCGAGCCGGTCAGGATCGGGCCGAAGACGCTGCGCAACCGCTTCTACCAGGTGCCGCACTGCACGGGCTTCGGCGTCGAGAAGCCGTGGACGCAGGCGGCCTTCCGCGGCATGAAGGCCGAGGGCGGCTGGGCCGCGGTGTGCACGGAGTACTGCTCGATCACGCAGGAATCCGACGAGACCCCGTACGTGTCGGCACGGCTGTGGGACGACGAGGACGCCCGCGCACTCTCATTGATGACCGACAAGGCGCACGAGCACGGCGCGCTGGCCGGCGTCCAGCTGTGGCACGGTGGCGTGTACGCGGAGGGCCGGGAGTCGCGGCTGGTGCAGCTGGCGCCGTCGCAGATCGCCAGCGACCTGGAGAGCGTGGTCGTGCCCAAGGCGATGGACAAGGACGACATCCGCCGCGCGCAGCAGGACTGGGTTGCGGCGGCCCGGCGCGCCCGGTCGGCCGGCTTCGACATCGTCTACGTGTACGGGTCGCACACCTACCTGCCCACGCAGTTCCTCTCCCCCGTCTACAACCGGCGCACCGACGAGTACGGCGGGTCGTTCGAGAACCGGGCGCGGTTCTGGCTGGAGGCGATCGAGCTGGTCATGGCGGAGGTCGGCGACGAGATGGCGATCGCCGTGCGGATCGCCGCGGACACCCTCGACCTGTCCAGCGTGCCGATCGAGGACGGGCTCGAGTTCATCCGCGCCGCCGACCACCTGGTCGACCTTTGGGATGTCGTCATCGGGTCGATGTGGGGGCCCGGCCGGCTCGACTCCGGGCCGTCGCGCTTCTTCGACCAGGGCTACCAGCTGGAGTGGTCGGGCCGCGCCCGCGAGGCGACCGACAAGCCGATCGTCGTGGTCGGCCGGTTCACCGATCCCGACCGGATGGCCGACCTCGTGCGCGGCGGCACGGTCGACCTGATCGGCGCGGCGCGCCCGTCGATCTCCGACCCGTTCCTGCCGGTCAAGATCGAGGAGGGGCGCTACGACGAGGTGCGCGAGTGCATCGGCTGCAACGCCTGCTACTCGCGGTCGATCTGGGGCAGCCACCTGGGCTGCACGCAGAACGCGACGGCGGGTGAGGAGCACCGCCGCGGCTGGCATCCGGAGCGCTACGAGCCTGCCTCAAACCGCGACCGGAGCGTTCTGATCGTGGGCGCCGGCCCGGCCGGGATGGAGTGCGCGACGGTGCTCGGCAAGCGCGGCATGGAGCTGGTGCACATGGTCGATGCCGACGACGACATCGGCGGCTGCATGCGCTGGGTCACGCGGATGCCCGGGCTCGGGTCGTGGGGGCACGTGATCGACTACCGGCGGGTGCAGCTCGACCGGCTGGACAACGTCTCCGTCGGGCTCTCGTCACCGCTGACGGCGCAGCAGGTGCTGGACTACGGCGCGCAGATCGTGATCGTCGCCGCCGGATCGCACTGGGTGGGCGACGGCCTCTCCGGCGTCACCCGCCGCCCGATCCCCGGCGCAGACGCGTCGCTCCCCCACGTGCTGACGCCCGAGCAGGTCATGCTCGAGGGCAAGCGGCCGCCCGGCAGGCGCGTGGCGGTCGTCGACTACGAGGGGTACTTCATCGGCACGGCGCTGGCCGAGCTGCTGCGCAGTGAGGGCTACGAGGTCGCGTTCGTGACCAGCCACGAGGCGGTCGCGCCGATCGCAGACCAGACGCTGGAGGGCCTTCCCGTGCGCCGGCGGCTGCACCAGCTGGGCATCAAGGCGCACCGGGGCGTGGTGGTGGATCGCGTGTGCGAGGGCGGGATCGACCTGGTCGGCGAGTTCGATGCCCGCTCGACGCTCGAGGTGGATGGGGTTGTGCTGGTCACCCAGCGCGTCTCGGACGATGCGCTGTACCGCGAGCTGGTGGCCGACCCCGGGGCGCTGCAGCGCGAGGGCGTCGAGGCGGTCTACCGCATCGGCGACTGCGTCGCGCCGCGCCTGATCGCCGACGCGATCTTCGACGGCCACCGCCTGGGCCGCGAGATCGACTCGCCGGATCCTTCGCAGGCGCTGCCGTACCTACGTGAGCGCCCCCTCGTGTAACAACGGGTCAGACCCCTTTGCTACATCGCCGCGCCTGGCCGCCACGCAACAACGGGGTCAGACCCCTTTGTTGCACGCCACGCCAAATGACCGACGCTCGACCGGCCAAATGACCAACCCGCTCCCAGAGCGGGATCGCGAGGCCTGCGCCAATTGACCGACGCTCGATCCGCCAATTGGCACGTTGCGGTCGTCGCGTGCAGCGCCGCATGAAAAACGGGGTCTGACCCCGTCTGTACGGCGCTCAGTTGTAGCGGAGCACGGTGGCGGTGGGGATGATCCGCCCGCCGTCCGGGTTGGTGACCGGCGACTTGCCGTTGCGCGTGAACTCGGCGGCGCTGTTCGCGTCGAAGCCCATCGCCTGCGTCGCGCCCAGCGACCGCAGCACCCGCGCGAAGTCCGGCGTCGTCAGACCGCCGTAGCCGTGGGAGGCGCCGACGATGGCCAGGAATCCGGTGTTGCCGTTGCGGCCGACGGCGGTGCGGTAGCAGCCGTAGCCGGAGCCCATGCAGCTCCACGGCCACGGATCGCTCCAGCCGGGGTAGGCGGTCTTCGCGACGCCGTCGCGGATCAGCTGGAACTTGCCGTCCATCACGTCGCCGGCGCTGCCCCAGCCCTGGTCGCTCATCGTCACGTGGACGGGCAGCGACGCGGCCACCGTGCGCTGCAGCGCGTTGCCCGCGTACGGGCCGGAGGCGCCGGTGCGGCCGACGAGCAGCATCTGGCCGGCCGGCACGACCGCCTGGCTGCCGCCCGTGAACGAGGCGATCACGGGAAGCGTCTGCGTGACGCCGGGCGCGGACGCCTCCACGATCCGGAAGCTCTGCACGGGCTCGCGTCGGCCGATGCCGTTCGGGCTGGTCGCCGAGCGCGGCGTGCTGGTGCGAAGCAGCGAGGACAGCACGGAGCTGTCCACGGTCACGCCGTAGGTGTTCGCGGGAAGCGTCACGGTGCCGCCGGTGTAGACGCCGACCTGGTCGTAGTAGGACGACGAGGGCATCGCGCCGAACGCGCCGACGGTCGCCTTGAAGCCGCCCTTCAGCAGAAACTGCGTCGGGCGGGCGACCGGCTGGCCCATGATCATGCCGCCGCTCGGCGTGAACCCGACGCCGGGGCCCTGGTCGCCGAAGTTCTTGATCTGCCGGTCATGGACGAACAGGCCGTGGACGTGGCAGTACGAGCAGACCCAGCTGCCCGAGAACGTGTCGCCGTTGATCCCGGCGATGAACCCGCCCTGCCCGAACTGCGCGCTGATCCGGGAGCCGCCGAAGCCGGCGTCCGACGAGCGGTACACCCCCAACGGCTGGGCATCCACCGAGACGTGGCCGTTCCCGATCGGCCAGGTGACGCGGGTGACCGTCCGCGCGCCGCCGTAGCCGGAGACCCAGATCGTCTTGCGCTGAATGTGCACGCCGGGCCGGGGTGACGTGATCGTCACCCAGCCCGACTGCTTCGTGATCCGACCCGTCCCCGCACCCACCGACGCCGGACTCGGCGCCAGTGCGAAGAGGGCCGTGCCCCCCAGCGCGGCCAGGACCACCATGCGACGCAATGCCATGCAGTGGTGATCGACCGGATGGAGGATGCGCCTCACCCGCGAAGGGGTAGGGCACCGTCAACCTAAAGGGTGGAACCGGCCGCTAGGACGGCTGCGGTGCGTCCGGCGGATTGCTCTGCGTGAGGGTGCCGGGAAGCGGCAGGCCGAGCGCCCGCGGCCGGGCCGGCTCCTTGCGCGGAGCCTCCTCGGCGGGCGGCGTGTTCTTCGGCTCGTCGGCGAACACCGTCTCGGCGGACTCGCCGGCCAGCAGGCTCAGGAACTCATCGCGGTCGATGGTCTCGTACTCGATCAGGATCTTCGACAGGCGCTGCAGCTCCTCGACGTGATCGGTCAGCACCTTGCGTGCGCGCTCGTGCGAGTCCTCGACGATCCGCCGGATCTCGTCGTCGATCTCGCGGGCGATCTCGTCGGAGTAGTCAGCCTCGTGGCCGAAGTCGCGGCCCAGGAACGGCTGGCTGTAGTCGTTGCCGAATGTGCGCGGGCCGAGCTTCTCGGACATGCCCCACCGCATCACCATGCGCTTGGCGCTGTCGGTGACGCGCTCGAGGTCGTTCGACGCGCCGGTGGTGATCTCGCCGAAGACCAGCTCCTCGGCCGTGCGGCCGCCGAGCGTCATCGCCAGCTTGTCCAGCAGCTCGCCGCGCGAGGCCAGGCCGCGATCCTCGCTGGGGAACGAGACGGTCAGGCCGCCGGCCTGTCCACGGCCGACGATCGTCACCTTGTGCACCTCGTCGGTCTGCTCCAGGTAGTGGCCGACCAGCGCGTGCCCCATCTCGTGCACGGCGATGATCTCGCGCTCCTTGGGGGAGATCAGGCGGCTCTTCTTCTCGGGGCCAGCGATCACGCGCATGATGCCCTCTTCGAGCTCGTCGATCCCGACCTGCTTCTTGCCGCGTCGCGCGGCCAGCAGGGCAGCCTCGTTGACCAGGTTGGCCAGGTCGGCGCCGGTGAATCCCGGCGTCTGCGCAGCCAGCGCGTCCAGGTCGGAGGCGGGGTCGATCGGCTTGCCGCGGGTGTGGACGTCGAGGATCTTGCGGCGGCCGACGCGGTCGGGCCGGTCGACGACAACCTGGCGGTCGAAGCGCCCGGGGCGCAGCAGCGCGGGATCGAGGATGTCCGGCCGGTTGGTGGCGGCGATCAGGATGATGTTGTCCTTCATCTCGAAGCCGTCCATCTCGACTAGCAGCTGATTCAGCGTCTGCTCACGCTCGTCGTGCCCGCCGCCCATGCCGGCGCCGCGATGGCGGCCGACGGCGTCGATCTCGTCCATGAAGATGATGCAGGGCGAGTTCTGCTTGGCCTGCTCGAACAGGTCGCGGACGCGGCTCGCGCCGACGCCGACGAACATCTCGACGAAGTCCGAGCCCGAGATCGAGAAGAACGGGACGCCCGCCTCCCCCGCGACAGCACGCGCGAGCAGGGTCTTGCCGGTACCCGGAGGCCCGTAGAGCAGCACGCCCTTCGGGATCCGCGCGCCGAGCGCCTGGAACTTCTTCGGGTTCTCGAGGAACTCCTTGATCTCGTGCAGCTCCTCGACCGCCTCGTCGGCCCCCGCCACGTCGCGGAAGGTGATCTTCGGCGAGTCCACCGACATCCGCTTGGCGCGCGACTTGCCGAACGACATGACCTTCGAGCCGCCGCCCTGGACCTGGTTCATCAGGAAGATCCAGAGCCCGAAGAACAGCACGAACGGGAGGACGTAGGTCAGCAGGCTGAGCAGGACGCTCGAGCGCGCCGGCTTGACGTCGAACGATTCCAGATTGCCCGACTTGGTCTCCGCGAGGAGCTTGTTCGTCAGGATCGGCTCGTAGTTCATCGGGTAGCCGGTCTGGTACTTCGCCCCGCCGTCGAGCGTCACCTCGAGCGAGTTGTCCTTCGTGCGCATCTGGACGGCCTGGACCTTGCCCTGGTCCACCTGCGTGAGGAACTGCTGGAAGCTCGGCTTGTCCGACTGGCCGGAGTCCGAGATCAGCTTCGAGGCGAAGAACGCCAGCACGATCACGATCAGGATCGGGAACGCGGCGCTCTTGAAGAAACGGCTCATGGGGCCTCCGCCGCAGCGCTAGCGGCGATGCGTCGGGGAGCGGACAAGACGATCAAGGCTAGCACGGGGGAAGTGGCGGATTACGCGGTCCTGCGGGGGTC
>DATLLN010000151.1:0-5746 GCA_035537835.1 Gaiellales bacterium | reverse complement strand
GGAACGCACCGGTCAGCGGTGACCCCAGAAGGGTGCTGATCGCGGCGAAGCTGCCTGCCGCGCCGACCGCCACGGTGGCCTGCTTCGGCGCATCCTTGCGCACCAGCCGAATCGCGATCACGCCGATCCCGCTACCGATCGCGATCAGCGGCGCCTCCGGCCCCAGCACAGCGCCCAGTGCCAGGGTTGCGAACGAGGCCAAGATCACGGCCGGCAGCTCGCTGGGCAGCGTCGCTCCGCCGGCCTTGAACCCCTCGGCCGGCTTGTGGCCGCCGGTGCCGGGCAGGTAGCGCAGCACGAGCGCGACCAGCAGGCCCGACACCATCAATACGGGCACCGGCCACCACGTCGGGTTGTTGCCCAGCCCCAGATCCCCGGGCAGCGTGTCGAAGACGTACTGCTGCGTCCGCGAGATGGCCTTCAGGAAGTAGTACGAGAACACCGCCACGGGGATGCCGACCAGGGCCCCCATCACCAGCAGCGCGATGTATGCGCGGCTGCGCAGCAGCGCCGCCGGGTCGGTCGGCAGGCCGGGCTGGGGAGGCGGCTGGTCGGCGGGCGTCGGCACCGCGCGCAATCATGACGTGTTCGGCGGCAGGGCGCATCGCCCGATCCGCGTGATTCCGCCCGGGCCGGCGCTACTCGAACAGCGTCTCGCCGCGGTTGAGCCGCCAGGCGATGCGGTAGGTCTGCGTCTGGGCGCGGGCGGTCGGAGCGTGTGCGGCCAGGTAGCGAGCGCCGGCGATCAGCACCAGCCGGCCGCGCTCCGGCGGCATCGACCCGTGCTGGCGAACCGCGGCCTCGATCATCTGGATCGTGTGGAAGTTGCGATCCTCGCGCAGCAGCGCGGTGACCAGCGCGCTGATCACCGCCGGCGCGTCGTCGCCGTCGTCCAGCCAGCCCGCCGTCAGCGATCCGGCGGCGTCGACCTGCTGCTGGCGATCGAGCAGCTCGAACAGCCGATCGCGGCTGCCGCCTTCGCCGTCACCGTTCGGGAGGCGGGCCGGCGGCGTGTTCAGGAAGCGGTCGAGGAAGACGCTCATCGCGGCGTCGAATACGCCGCGCACCAGCTCGGCCGAACCCGTGCGGAGCAGTCCCTGTTCGACCGCGTTCGCGAACGTGAAGGTGTGCAGCGCCGTGTCCCAATCGGTGAACTCGTTGGTCACGGGGAAGCGGGCGATGCGCATCGCGGCGGCGTACGTCACCTCGGCCGCGACGTCCGCCGGCGCGGCGCCCGCGCGCAGAGCGTCCAGCAGCGCGGCCGCGATCGCCCGCGGCTCGTCGCCGAGCAGCAGCTCGGTCAGCCCATCCGGCGGCGTCCAGCGCTGTCGAGGGCCGGCCAGGGCCTCCGGCATCAGCGCGAAGGCCTCGTCCAGGATCGCGACCAGGTCGACCGGGCTGCGCCACTGGTTCGACTCCTCCGCACGGTCGGCCTCGGCGTACAGCCGGGCGAGGCTGCCGAGCACGACCTCCGCGTGCGCCCAGCCGGCGTGATCGAGCGCCTCGAGCGACTTGGTGGTGAAGTCGAGCACATGGCCGGTCGTCAGATAGCGATGGTCGGTCGCGGCGGCGTAGAGCATCGCGGCGACCCGGCCGGGCGCCTCGCCGCCCCGCACCGCGGAGGCGATCGCGCGCTCGGCGCCCTCCGCGTCGCGGACCTCGACGCAGCGGCGAAACCAGCGCTCGACGGTGTCGGCGTCGCGCACCTGGGAGGGAAGCGGGGCGACCGGGTGCCGGGGCGGCATCCCGTCGCAGTCGGACGCGACCGCGGCCAGGCCGTGGTGCAGCGCGTGCGCGCGCTCGTCCGGCTCGAGAAGCGGGAGCAGGTTGCGCAGCGCCGTCAGGATCGTCAGGCCCTGGCCCCACCCGTCGGCCGAGGCCCTGACGCCGAACTCCAGACCGGCCTCGAACACGGCGTCGGTGTCCTCGGGGGTAAGGGCGATCGCCGACTTGGCGATCACCAGCGAGATGTTGCGCTCCAGCCCGTCGCGCAGGCGCCGCCGCCGGTGGGCGCGCTCGTCGCGCTGCGGGGCGACGTCCACGAACACCTCGCCGTCGCGGATCTCGACGGGAAACGCGGGGACGTCGTCGGCCCACTGGTCGAGCGTGCCGCCGCTGGCGAGGTCGAACCGGGCGTGGTGCCAGTGGCAGGTGAGGATGCCGTCGCACACGCTGCCCCGGTGCAGCGGGAATCCCATGTGGGGGCAGCGATTGTCCACCGCGCGAACGACGCCGTCGTCGGCGAACAGTGCGACCGTCTGGCCGCCGACGCTGACGACGACGCAGCCCTGGTCGAGCACGGCCGCCTCGCTTCTGGATGTCGCGGTCATCGCCATCTCCGACAGCGTACGCCCAGCACGCCGCGGTCGCCTCGGCCGTTGGGCGGAGCCGTGCCTCGGTCGTTGGTTGGTAGCGTTCAGGTCGCCGTGGCCGCTCGCGTTCGCTTTGCCCCCAGCCCCACCGGCCGCCTGCACCTGGGCGGGGCCATGACCGCGCTCATGAACAGGCTGTTCGCCACCGCACACGGCGGGTCGATGCTGCTGCGAATCGACGACACGGACGAATCGCGAACGGTGGCCGGCGCCGAGGAGTCGATCGTGGAGGATCTGGGCTGGCTCGGCATCGGCTGGGACGAGGGCCCGGTGCGGCAGTCCGACCGCGCTGCCCGCTACGCCGAGGCGGCCTCGCAGGCCGACGGCGCGATCGTGCGCGACGGCGCGGTGCGGCTGTCGTCGCCGGGGGCGCCGGAGTTCGTGATCCTCCGCTCGGACGGCAGCGCGACCTACCACTGGGCGACCGCGGTGGACGACCTTGACTTCGGCATCACCGATGTCATCCGCGGCAACGACCACCTGTCGAACACGCCGCTGCACGCGGCGGCGATCCGGTCGCTGGGCGGCGAGCCGCCCCGCTACCTGCACCACGCGCTGATCCTCGACCCCGACGAGGGCAAGCTGTCGAAGCGCGACGATGCATCCACCATCGGCGGTTTGCGCGATGCAGGATATCCGCCGGAGGCCGTCGCCAACCTGCTCGGGCTGCTCGGATCGTCCGGCCCGGGCGACGTGCTGACGATGGAAGAGCTGGCCGAGCGGTTCGACGAGGACCGGCTGGCCCGGGGCACCGTCAAGCTCGACCCGTCGCGTCTGCGGTCGCTGTCGACCGGGTGGCTGCGGCGGCTGCCGGCCGCCGAGCTGGTCGCCCGGGTGATGCCGTTTGCCCCGCCGGGAACGCCCGTGGAGCAGGTCGCCGCGCTCGAGCCGGCGTTGCGCGGTGTGCATACGCTTGCCGAGGCCGGCGAGCTGGTGGCCGCCGTCGTCCGCACGCCGGAGCGGCACTCTCTGCCGTCGCTGGCAACGGTTCGCGGGCGCTACCCCGACCGGCTGAGCGAGCAGCAGGCGCGCGACCTGGTCGACGAGCTGCGGCGCGCCGGCGTGCCGCTGAAGGAGGCGCGGATCGCGCTGACCGGCCGCGAACGGGGCCCCGAGCTGTGGGCGGTGCTGGCCGCGCTCCCGCGCGACGAGGCGATCCGGAGGGCGGCATGAGGCTGCGCGATTCGCTGACCCGGGAGCTGCGCGACGTGGAGCCGGACGGCGACGGGCGGATCGGCGTCTACGTCTGCGGCCCCACCGTCTACGGCCGCATCCACGTGGGCAACGCCCGGCCGTACGTCGTCTTCCAGCTGATGAAGCGCTACCTGGAGTGGCGCGGTCAGCCCGTTCACCTCGTGGAGAACATCACCGACGTCAACGAGAAGATCGACACAGCCGCCAGGAAGCGCGGCATCGGCTCGGCCGAGCTGGCTCGCGAGATGGCAAGCGCGTACATCGACGACACCAGCCGGCTGGGGATCGGCCGGCCCGACGACGAGCCGCTGGCGACCGACACCGTGGGGGAGATCATCGCCCTGATCGAGGAGCTGATCGCCGCCGGCCATGCCTACGAGGCGGGCGGCGACGTGTACTTCTCGGTGCGCAGCTATCCGGAGTACGGCCGCCTCTCCGGCCAGGACCCGGACCAGCTGATCGAGGGCTCGCGGGTGGAGCCGGGCGAGCACAAGCGCGACCCGCTGGATTTCGCGATGTGGAAGACGGCCAAACCGGACGAGGACACCAGCTGGGAGTCGCCGTGGGGCCCGGGCCGCCCTGGCTGGCACATCGAGTGCTCGGCGATGGCGGAGCGCTACCTGGGGCGCCGGTTTGCCGTGCACGGCGGGGGACGCGACCTGATCTTCCCCCATCACGAGAACGAGGTCGCGCAATCCTGCGCCGTCGGCCGCCCGTTCGCGCAGATCTGGGCCCACAACGGGATGCTGCGCCTGTCCGGCGAGAAGATGTCGAAGTCGCTCGGCAACATCGAGCCGCTGCACGTTGCGCTCGACGAGTGGGGGCCGGAGACGTTCCTGCTGTTCCTGCTGCGCGCGCACTACGCCAGCCCGATCGACTACACGGACGAGAACCTGACGCAGGCGCGGGCGGCGGCGGAGACGCTGCGCAACCGGGTGCGCGAGTCCACCGACGGTCGCAGCGAGCAGCTGGAGGCGGCGTTTCGCGACGCGCTCGACGACGACTTCAACACGCCGCGGGCGCTTGCGCTGCTGTTCGACGCGCCGCCGGAGGCCGGCGGCAGCGTTCGCGAGCTGCTGGACGTGCTCGGACTGGGTGGACTGGCCGACGAGGAGCAGGCACCGGCAGAGCTGGTTAAGAAGGCGCTGGAGCGCGAGAGGGCGCGAGCCGACCGCGACTTCGCCCGTGCCGACGCGCTGCGCGACGAGCTCGACGCGGCCGGCTGGGAGGTGCGCGACACCGCCGACGGCCCGCGGCTCTACCGCCGTGGCAGCTGATCTCGTCTACGGACTGCACCCGGTGCGCGAGGCGCTGCGCGGCCGGCGGGAGGTGCTGCGGGTGTGGTGCTCGGAACGGGTGCGGGACTCCAACGCTTGGGTGCCCGAGGCTGCACGGGTCGAGAGGTTCGAGCAGTTGGTCGAGCGGGCCGGGACCGATGACCACCAGGGGATCGTCGCCGAGGCTGCGCCGTATCCGTACGCCGACCCGGACGAGCTGTTGGCGGGCGATCGGCCGCTGCTGGTCGCCCTGGACGAGGTGACCGATCCGCACAACCTGGGCGCGGTGGCGCGCGTCGCCGAATGCGCGGGCGCCGACGGCCTGCTGACCACCCGGCGGCGGTCCGCGGCCGTGACGGCGGCCGTCTGCCGGGCGTCCGCGGGCGCCGTCGAGCATCTGTCGGTCGCTCAGGTCGAGAATCTGGCCGACACGCTGATCCGCTCGCGGCGGCCCGGCCTGTGGAGCTACGCGGCGGCGGGGGAGGCCGAGCGGCGGTTCGACCAGCACGACTATCGCGACGGGACGCTGTTCGTGATGGGTTCGGAGGGCCGGGGCGTGCGCCCGCGGGTGCGATCAGCGTGTGACGAGGCAGTCTCGATCCCGATGTCCGGACGGATCGAGTCGCTCAACGTCTCGACGGCCGCGGCGGTGCTGCTGTTCGAGGCCGTCCGGCAGCGCCGGGGATGAGCGACCTGCTGCTGATCATCGTGGACGGCGACAACGTCGCCCACCGGCGTGGCGGCGACCCCTCGCGAATGCGCGACGACCTGGTCACGGATGTGTCGAACTACGCCGAGCAGGCCGGCTGCGACGTGGCCGTGGTGTTCGACGGTCACGGGCGAGACATCTCGGTCGGCCGAGTGCGGGTGCGGTTCGCCGGCGCGGAGTCTGCGGACACGATC
>DATLLN010000150.1:0-8740 GCA_035537835.1 Gaiellales bacterium | reverse complement strand
CTCCTGGCTTCCGCCTGCGGCGGAGGCGGTGGCGCGTCTGCGACGGCCACCGCCACGCCGGCGGCCTCGAGCGCGCCGCCGAAGACGGCCGACCCGAGCTTCGACTTCGGACAGCGGGTCACCATCACCGCGGACGGCTTCCGGCCGCTGTGGCTCGTGTCGATCATCCACCAGCCCGTGGTCTGGCGAACGACACGGACACGCCCCAGTCGATCGTGTTCGACCATCTGCCGGTGCGGTCGGGCGTGATCCCTCCCGGCGGCACGTACACGTACACCCCGGACACGGTCGCCAGCATCACCTACCACTCGGGCAGGCGCCCGACGCTCGAGGGGAAGGTGCAGGCCTCGTGGAGCTCGTCCGACGAGGCGGCCGCCAACAGCGGGGGCTGACACATCGGACTCCCACGTGCGATGAGTAACCTGTACGGGTCGAGATGCCACAGGCGACCCGTCTCTCTCACGCTGTCCGTGTACTGATCCCGCTGGCCGTCGCCGGCCTGCTCGCCGCGGGCTGCGGCGGTGAGACGACCAGCGACGCCCAGACCACCGCGCGGTCGGGGCCGGCCGCGCCGTCGTGCCCGAGCGACTACCGGGCGCAGTGGCAGAAGCTGGCCGACCGGATCGACGCGCCGGTCTACTGCCCGGCGTGGGAGCCGGCGCCGATCACCCAGGACATCACGCGGTTTGCCAGCTACGGCGGCGCCGGCGGCGCGACGGTCTCCGTGTCGAAGGACCGCAGCTATCTGATCAGCCAGATCTGGTCGGAGACCGGGACCGGCGAGGTGCACGTCAACTTCCGCGGCTACCCGGGCAAGACGCGCATCCCGATGTGCACCGACATGCAGATCAACGCGGGGCTGACGGTGCGCACGCCGGTGCCCTGCTTCAGCGACCGCCGTGGGATGGTCACCGCCGGCGACATCAAGGCGACGCTCTACACGGCGAATCAGGGGGCCGACCAGTGGCACCTGCTCTACGCCTGGCGGCACGACGGCTCGCTCTACACGGTGAGCCAGCACGTGGCGGAGCCGCTGACGTTCGAGATGGTGCAGGCCGACCTGGTGAAGATGCTGAACAACCTGGTGCTGGTCGAGCCTGACCAGAGCTGATCCGTGCGCCTGACCCGGAAGCAACTGGTCGTCGGCGGCGCCGGCGCGGCGCTCGGCGCGGCCGGGCTGTACGAGCTCGTCGACCAGATGACGTCGGCGCCGGCGCGGCCGGCGCCCCTGGCGTCCCTGCCCGCGGAGCAGCACATCCTGGACGGCGTCAGGGTCGTCCGCGACAACGACGTCGAGGTGCTCGTGCCGCCGCTTCACCACCAGGTGGTGACGCTCGAGCTGGACGTGTCGCCGGGCGACGTCGCCGACGCGCGGAGCGCCTTGGCGGCCGCGCTGGCCGACCTCGAGTCATCGTTCCCGGCGACGCCGGCGGGCCTCGGCATCACCGTGGCCTGGGGGCTCCCGTACCTGCGCCGGTTCGTGCCGAAGCAGGCTGCCGAGCACGTGCCGGTCGACCTGCGGGCGTCGAAGGCGGCCGGCCGCGAGGTGCGCGTTATCGCCGACGCCGAGCGCTTCCAGAGCGACCCCGACGCGACCATCCTGGAGGCCAACGACGCCGTCATCCTGCTGCGCAGCGACAGCCTGGACGCGATCAAGCAGGGCTCCGAGGCGCTGGTCACCAAGCTGGACTTTTGGAAGCCGACCAGCATCCGCCGGGGGTTCGTGGGCGGCGGGTTCGACGGCGGCACCAGCCTGCCCAAGCGGATGGCGATGGCGGCGGGCGTCGGCGGCGCGTCGCTGATTCCCGACTCGGCCGAGCTGTTCCTCGGCTTCACGTCGACGCAGAAGGCGTCGCTGGGCCCGGCCCGGATCGCCAACATCGAGACGCTCGGCTATGCCGACCGGCGGGCCGGCGGGTACTTCAAGCAGGGCACCACCATGCACCTGTCGCACATCACCCAGGATCTGGAGGGCTGGTATCTGATCTTCGACCACGGCCAGCGGGTGTCCAGCATCTTCAAGCCCGAGCAGAAGGCGGCGCCGGACGTGCTGACGGTGCCACAGGGCAGGGAGAACGTCGCCACCGTCGCGACCAATACCAACGACTTCGCGAAGCACCGGTCGATCGGGCACAGCGCGTCGCTGCAGCCGGCGTCGCGGCTGGCCGCAGAGGTCGCCGGCCCGGACGGCACCCGCTACCCGAAGGGGACGGCGGTGCCACAGCGGGCCGACTTCAACACGCTCGACAACCCGTTCTCCTGGAGCAGCCGGCCCCAGACCGACGCGATGGTGGACGAGCCGGCCGCCGGTCTGCACTTCGTCGCGTTCCACCCGACCAGCGACGACTTCCGCCGGGTGCGGCGGGCGATGGACGGCCAGATGCCCGACGGCACGCGGATCCCGCTGAGGCCCAAGGATCGCGGGCAGGGGATCAACTCGGTGCTGACGACCACGCACCGCCAGAACTTCCTGGTGCCGCCGCGCCGCGCGCGCTCCTTCCCGCTCTCCGAGCTCTAGCTGTAAAAACGGGGTCAGACCCCGTTTTTACAGCGTGATGCAACAAAGGGGTCTGACCCCGTTGTTGCGTCAGGCCAGAGGCCGCCGCACCGTCACCTCGGCGTGCATGCCGCGGGCGGCGAGCTCGCGGAAGAAGACGTCCGTCGGCAGCTTCGCCTCGGGGCCGCCCACGCCGGGGCCGAGGTGGTCGCCGCGGGCCATCATTTGGGCCGCGATCGAAGGCGGCACGCCGGTCGAGTAGGTGCTCGAATCGGTTCCCCACTCGGCGTGCTGCACCATCGGCAGGTCGGCGTCGACCACCACCTCGCGGCCGTCCCTGGTTCCGACCACGTGCGCGCGCAGGCGCTCCTTCGCGTCGGGGTCGTCGGGCGCGCCGGACTGCCGGGCGAGCGTCGCCACCAGCACGTCGCGCGGCGCGACCTCCACGTCGCCGACTCGGACGGGCTCCGTGGAGGCCAGCCCCGCGGCGACGAAGACGCGCAGCGGGATCACGTGTGCCGGCGGCAGCCCCAGCCGCCACTCAACGCGGCGGACGCCCTTGGCCGCATAGCTCCGTGGGAGCGTCGCCTGCTCGGAATGGATCGTGTAGACGCACTCCACATCGCCCTCGGGCAGGTGGTAGACCTTCGCGCCGCCACCCGCCGGCATCTCGCGCGCCTCGCCGTCGATGAACTGCGGCGCGGGCACCGTGAACTCGTCGATCAGCGTGTCCGGCGCGTACGCCGGGACGAACGTCTCGTCAGGGTCGAAGGGGCGGCCGCTGATCACCGCGTCCAGCACTTCGATCGAGTCGACCGTGTCCAGCTCGGCGCAGGCGACGGCCGCCAGCATGTTGGTGAGCCCGGGCGCCGCGCCCATCGACATCGCCGCGACCAGCCCGGCCGCCTGGAACTCGGCGTCGAGCTCGTACTGCTGCAGCGTCCAGTGGTAGAGGCCGCCGAGGTCGGTGTAGTGGCAGCGGGCCTCGAGGCAGGCCCGCATCACGGGGACGTTGAGGCGGTGCGAGGCGGCGATGACGACGGCGTCGCAGCCGTCGAGCGCAGCCACCAGCCCCTCATGGCCCGGCTCGGGCCTCACCACCGACGCGCGCGGCAGCTCCGCCGCCAGCGCGCTCGCGGCATCCGCGTCGAGGTCGACGATCCGCACCTCGTCGACGCCGTCGCTGGCCGCCGCGTCGCGGGTCGTCACGCGGCCCATGCCGCCGGCTCCGCCGATGATGGCGATGTTCATGCGTGTTCCTCCACTCGGGCTCCGGGGTGTGCCTCGGTCAGCCGCTCGTGCTCGGCGGCCGTCAATGTCAGTCCGGCCACCGGCAGCAGGTCGGCCAGCTGCCCGGGCGTGCGCGCGCTGGCGATCGGCGCGACCACGGCCGGCTCGGCCGCCAGCCAGGCCAGCGCAACGGCTGCCACGGTGGTCTCGTGAGCGGCGGCGATCTCGTCCAGCGCGGCGAGCACCCGCGCGCCGTCGTCGTCCAGGAACGGGACGGCGTCCTCTGCCCGTTCGCTGTCGACGTCCGCGCCGGGACGGTACTTGCCGGTCAGGAAGCCGTTGGCGAGCGCGAAGTACGGCATCACCCCGAGACCCTCGCGGACGCAGAGGTCGGCCAGCTCGCCGCGGTACTCGTCGCGCTCGACCAGGTTGTGGCGGGGCTGGAGCGCGACGTAGTGGGGGAGCCCGCCGGCGTCGGCGGCCGCCAGCGCCTCGGCCAGACGCGGCGCGGTGATGTTGGACGCGCCGACGTGGCGCACCTTGCCGGCCGCGATCAGCTCGCCGAACGCCTCCAGCGTCTGCTCGATGGGCGTGTCGGGATCGTCCTCGTGCGCGTAATAGAGGTCGATCCGGTCGGTGCCCAGCCGGCCGAGCGACTCGTCGGCGGCGGCGCGGATCGTCGCCGGTGCCAGGCCGCGGCGCGCGGGGAGCTTCCCGACCTTGGTCGCGACCACGATCCGGTCGCGGTTGCCGCGTGCCGCCGTCCAGCGGCCGATGATCGTCTCCGACTCGCCGCCGGAGCTGCCCTCGACCCACCGCGTGTACGAGTCAGCAGTGTCCAGGAAGTTGCCCCCGGCGTCCGCGTAGGCGTCCAGCACGGTGAATGCCTGGCGCTCGTCGGCCGTCCAGCCGAACACGTTGCCGCCCAGGCACAGCGGGAAGACGTCGAGATCCGTGGCGCCGATCGTGGGCATCGCGGCCGGAATCGTACCGGCGGCCGATCTTGACCGGCACCTCAGAGTCCCATACGATCGTGGCGGGCAGTAGGAAGGTTTCCTACCAGTAACGGGGGTGCGATCGTGGCACGGCGCAAGGGGCTCGTCTCAGCGGTGGCGTGCGCGCTGCTCGCCGTCGTCGTATCCGCACCCGCCGCCGGCGCCGCCGATGGCAGCGCGTTCGTCCGCGTCAACCAGCTCGGCTACCCGCTGGACGCACCCAAGCGCGCGTTTCTGATGTCCAGCGCCGACCGCCCGGGCGCGGTGTTCCACGTCGTCGACGGCTCCGGCCGCACCGTGCTGTCGGGCCCGGTCGGCGCCTCCACGGGCTCGTGGAGCGACGCCTATCCGAGCGTCCGCACGATCGACTTCTCGGCGTTGCACCGTCCAGGCACGTACACCATCACCGTGGGCGGCCAGTCCCCCGCCACCTCGCCGCCGTTTCGGATCGGCAGCGGCTCGACGGTGTACGCGACGGCGATCGCGAACGCACGTCGCTTCTACCAGGTGCAGCGCGACGGCGCCGACTACGTGCCCTCGGCACTGCGCAGCGCGCCCGGGCACCTGAACGACGAGCACGCGATGACGTACCTGACACCCAAGGTCGACGGCGACGGGATCTTCGAGGGCGACCTGACCCCGCTGCGCAAGCGGATCGACGCGTCGGGCGGCTGGTGGGACGCCGGCGACTACCTCAAGTTCCTCCACGCGAGCAGCTACACCGAGACGATCCTGGCGGCCGGGGTCCGCGACTTCCCCGGGCGGATGGGCGCGGGCGCGGGAGCCGGGGACTTCACCGGCGAGGTGCGCTTCGGGGCGGAATGGCTCCTGCGGATGTGGGACGACCGCACGCGCACCCTGTACTACCAGGTGGGCATCGGCTCGGGCAACGACGACACGATCGGCGATCACGACATCTGGCGCCTGCCCCAGGACGACGACGCGTACGGCGGCACGGATCCGCTGTACCGGTACATCCGCAACCGCCCCGTGTTCCGGGCGGGGCCGGCGGGATCGCCGATCAGCCCCAACCTGGCCGGCCGCGACAGCGCGGCGCTCGCGCTCTGCTACCAGGTGTTCCACCGCACACACCCGGCCCTCGCAGGCCGCTGCCTGCGCGCCGCCCGTCACATCTTCGCGCTCGCCGACACACAGCCCAAGGGACGGCTGCTGACGGCCATCCCCTACGACTACTACCCGGAGACCGAGTGGCGCGACGACCTCGAGCTGGGCGCCACCGAGCTGGCCCGCGCCGAGATGGCCGCGGGCCACGACCCGCATCGCTACCTGGTCGCCGCGACGCGCTGGGCGCGCGCCTACGTCGACGGCCCGGACGACGCCGCCGACACGCTCAACCTGTACGACACAAGCGGGCTCGCGCACTACGAGCTGTACCGCGCGATCGGGCATGTGCACGGCCGCTCCGGCTTCGCGATCACCCGGCCGGCGCTGCTGGCCGACATGCGCAAGGCGCTCGACCGGTCGGTCGCCCAGAGCATGACCGACCCGTTCCGGTTCGGGTTCGGCTGGGCGCAGTGGGACACCACGACGCACGGCGCCGGGCTCTCGGTGATGGCCAGCGAGTACGACCAGCTGACCGGCACCCACCGCTATGCGGCGATCGGCACCGGCTGGCTCGACGACATCCTCGGGGCGAACGCCTGGGGCTCGTCGCTGATCATCGGCGACGGCACCGAGTACCCGCACTGCCCGCAGCACCAGGTGGCGAACATCGCCGGCTCGCTGGACGGCTCCGCGCCGGTGCTGGCCGGCGCCGCCGTCGAAGGGCCGAACGGCGAGACGGCGCGCGGCAGGCTGCAGCACATGCGTCTCTGCCCCGGCGACGGCGTCGACCGCTTCGCGCAGTTCAACAACGAGGCGCTGTTCAAGGACGACGTCCAGTCGTATCCGACCGTGGAGCCGGCGATCGATCTGACGGCGACCAGCCCGCTGGCGTTTGCTCGCCAGGCATCGGGTCTCTACTAGCGTCACCGCGGGCGGATCCGCGGGTAGCATCCCGCCGATGCCGGAGCCAGACGACGAGACCCGCTACCGGGCGCGGAGCCTGTGGCTGGACGGCATCGACGGGCCGCTCGACGCGCGGCCCTCGCTGCCGGGAGACGCGGACTACGACGTGGCGATCGTCGGCGCCGGATTCACCGGCCTGTGGTCTGCGTACTACCTCAAGCAGCTGCAGCCCGACCTGCGGGTCGTCGTGCTGGAGCGGGAGATCGCGGGGTACGGCCCCTCGGGCAGGAACGGCGGCTGGGCGTCGGGCGGCGTCGCGGGCACCGCATCCGTCTACGAGAAGCGCCACGGCGCCGACGCGGTGCGCCGGGCGCAGCGGGAGACCTACACGACGATCGAGGAGATCGGCCGCGTCGCCGCCGCGGAGGGCATCGACTGCGGCTTCGACCACGCGGGCGCGCTGTTCGTCGCGACCAGCGAGCCGCAGCGCCGGCGCCTGCTGGCGCGCGTCCACGACGCCCACGCACGGGGCGCCACCCCGGCGGACGTCGCGCTGCTGGACGCCGACGAGGTCGATCGCCGCGTGCATGTGGCCGGCTGCCTGGCCGCCAGCTACACCCCACATGCGGCGCGGATCGACCCCGCCCGCCTCGTCCGCGGGCTGGCCACGGCGTGCGAGCGCCTGGGCGTGGTGGTGCACGAGCACACGGAGGTGCTCGAGCTGGAACCCGGCCGCGTCCGCTGCGCGCAGGGAACCGTCAGTGCGGGCACCGTCCTGCGCGCGACCGAGGCGTACACGGCGCTGCTGCCGGGCGAGGGCCGGAGGTTCCTGCCCCTCTACTCGCTGATGGTCGCGACGGAGCCGCTGCCCGACGACGTCTGGGCCGAGATCGGCTGGGACGGCGGGGTGCTGGTCTCTGACCTGCGGCACCTGTTCTTCTACGCGCAGCGCACCACGGACGGCCGGATCGCGATCGGCGGCCGCGGTGCGCCCTACCGGCTGGACTCGCCGATCAGCGAACAGCACGAGCGCAACGACGCCGTCAAGCAGCGGCTGCGGCGCACGCTCGACCGCCACTTCCCGGCGACGTCGAAGGCGGCGATCACCCACCACTGGGGCGGCCCGCTGGGCGTCCCCCGGGACTGGTGCATGAGCGTCAGCTTCGATCCGGCGACCGGGTTCGGCTGGGCGGGCGGCTACGCCGGGCATGGCGTGGTGGCGGCCAACGTCGCAGGGCGCACCCTGGCCGACCTGGTGCTGGGCCGCGACACCGATCTGGTGTCACTGCCGTGGGTCAACCACCAAAGCCCGAAATGGGAGCCCGAGCCGCTGCGTTTCGCGGCGTCGCGGGCGATCGTCTCGGTGCTGGGCAGCGCAGACCGCTACGAGGACTCGACCGGGAAGCCGGCCCGGCGGACGGCGATTGTGGCGCCGTTCATGCCACCTCACTAGAGGCGCGTGTAGAGTCGGCGTCCGAACAAGGGGGTTTCCATGCGCAAGATGCTCGTGCTCCTCGCCGTCGCCGCGGTCGCCGTGGTCGCGGCCACCGCCGCGTTCGCCGGCGGCGCGCCGGGGCTGACCGCCCCGCGCGTGATCCACGTCGTCGAACGGCCGGTCACCGACAAGGTGATCGACATCGGCGCGAAGGGCGACTCGCCCGGCGATCAGCTGCCTTTCACCAATCCGATCTACGACGGCTCCAACAGCCACCGGGTCGGCTCCGACCAGGGCAACTGCGTCCGCACCAGCGCGTCTCAGGGTCGCTGGGAGTGCATGTGGACGACGTTCCTGAGTGGCGGCCAGATCACCGTCGAGGGCCCGTTCATCGACTCGAAGATGAACAGCGTGCTGGCCGTCACCGGCGGCACCGGCACGTTCCGCAACGCACGCGGCCAGATGCTGCTGCACGTGCGCGCCGACGGCAACTTCGACTTCGTGTTCTCGCTTCTGCCCTAGCGGTGTGCCACTGGGGTCAGGAACCTCTGGCACGAGTGCCAGAGGTTCCTGACCCCGATGGCACCTCCCCGAGCGGGAAGATCACGCCCGGGT
>DATLLN010000149.1:0-3310 GCA_035537835.1 Gaiellales bacterium | reverse complement strand
CGGTACAGCGACTGCAGTGGATGGCGTCCCTCGGCGGCCGAGGGCGGATCGGCCAGGTCGGTCTCGAGGTCGGCGAAGACGGCGCCCGGCAGGTGCCCGGCCAGGTACTTCTCCCGTCCCTGGTCGTCGCCGAGCGCCCAGCGCACGTCGAGCAGCACGACGTCGCGACCGGCCGACCGGAGATCAGCGGCCGAGACGAGGACCGTCACTGCGCCATCGCGTTCGCTGCCACGGGACGCTCCGCTGCTCGCTCGTTCCTCGCTGCGATGCTCACGTCCCTGTCCGCTCACTGGGGAGCGAGCAGGCCGCGCAGCTCCTGGGTCAGTGCCTCGCGCGCCTCGGGGTGCTGGTGCCAGCCCGCCGGGGTCGACTGGAAGAGCGAGATCTTCCAGCGGCCGTTCTCCTCGACGGCCACGAGCGTGTGCACCGTGTGCAGGTCGGGGTCGAGGTCGTTGCCGTCCGGCGGGATCATGCCGGCGTGCGCCATGAGCACGGCCACGCCCGGGGCCATCGGCCGCACGGAGCGGACCAGCCCGACGTAGGCCGGCGTCTGGTGACTGGCGAACACCTGGCGGAGATCGGCCGCGATCGACAGCCGGCCGCGATGGTGGCTGCCGTCGAAACCGATGATGTCCCCGTCGTCGGCGAACCCGGCTGCGACCGCCGCGCCGCTGCGCCGGTTCCAGCCGTCGAGGAACTGACTGTAGAGCGCACGGATCTGGGCGTCGTACGGGTGCGCTTGGGTCACGCTGTCTCCTCTTCGGGTACTGGGACAGGAGTGACGCTAGTGCTCAGGCGACCTCGACCGTTCGACGCTCGCCGTCGGCGAACTGGGTGCGATAGAGGTCCGCGTAACGCCCCCCGAGTGCCAGCAACTCAGTGTGCGTGCCCGACTCCGTGATGCGACCGTTGTCGATCACCAGGATCTGGTCCGCGCTACGGATGGTGGACAGCCGGTGGGCGATCACCAGCGACGTCCGACCGCTGAGCGCCGAGTCCAGGGCGTGCTGCACGGCGACCTCGGACTCGCTGTCGAGGTGGGCCGTCGCCTCGTCGAGGATCACGATGCCCGGCCCCTTGAGCAGCACGCGGGCGATGGCCAGGCGCTGCTTCTCCCCGCCCGACATGCGGTAGCCGCGATCGCCGACGACGGTGTCGAGCCCCTCCGGCAGCGAGCGCACCAGGGCCGCGATCCGGGCGCCCTCCAGCGCGGTCCAGAGCTCGTCCTCCGTCGCCTCCGGCCGGGCGTAGACCAGGTTGGCGCGGATGCTGTCGTGGAACAGGTGGGCGTCCTGGCTGACCACGCCGATCGACTCCTGCAGGGAGTCCAGGGTCGCCTCGCGCACGTCGACACCACCGACGCGGACGCTGCCGCCGGTCACGTCGTAGAGCCGGGTCACCAGGCTGGCGATCGTGGACTTCCCCGCACCGGAGTGCCCGACGAGCGCGACGAGGTGGCCGGGCTCCACCCGGAACGACACGTCGTGCAGGACGTCGACCGGACCGCCGTGCTCGGGCAGCGACACTTCCTCGAGCGACGGCAGCGACACGTCGGCAGCGGAGGGGTAGCTGAACGAGACGTGGTCGAACTCGATCGACCGGTCGCCGGCCGGCACCGGCACGGCGTCGGGGCTCTGCCGGATCATCGGCTGCAGGTCGAGGACCTCGAAGACGCGGTCGAAGCTCACCATCGCGCTCATGATGTCGACGCGGACGTTCGCCAGCGCGGTGAGCGGTCCGTAGAGGCGCGACAGCAGCAGCGCGAGCGCGACGACGTCGCCGGCGCTGAGCGATCCGCTGAAGGCGAGCCACCCGCCCAGCCCGTAGACCAGCGCGGTCGCCAAGGCGGCGACCAGGGTGAGCGCGGTGAAGAAGGTGCGGCCGTACATGGCCGAGACGACGCCGATGTCGCGCACCCGCGCGGCCCGGCCGCGGAACGACTCCGCCTCGGCGTGCGGCCGGCCGAACAGCTTGACCAGCAGGGCGCCGGCGACGTTGAACCGCTCGGTCATCGTCGCGTTCATCGAGGCGTTCAGGGAGTAGGACTCCCGGGTGATCTCCTGCAGGCGCGCGCCGATCCGCCGCGCCGGGAGCACGAACAGCGGCACGAGGATCAGCGAGAGCAGCGTGATCTGCCAGGAGAGCGAGAACATGACCCCGGCGGTGAGCACGAGACCGATCACGTTCGAGACCACGCCCGACAGCGTCGAGGTGAAGGCCTGCTGGGCGCCGATCACGTCGTTGTTCAGCCGGCTGACCAGGGCGCCGGTCTGCGTGCGGGTGAAGAACGCGACCGGCATGCGCTGCACGTGCTCGAACACCCGGCTGCGCAGGTCGTAGATGACGCCCTCGCCGATGCGCGCGGAGAACCAGCGCGTGCCCAGCGAGATCGCGGCGTCGAGGATCGCCAACCCGGCGATGACCAGCGCGATCCGGACGATCCCACCGGCGGTGCCGTGCAGGCCGGCGATCCGGTTGACGATGTCGCCGGCGAGCAGCGGCGTGATCACGCCGATCACCGAGGACCCGACCACGAGGATCAGGAAGAACGTCAGCTCGCGCCGGTAGGGCCGGGCGATGCCGAGGATCCGGCGCACGGTGCCCTTCGGCAGTTCCCGGGCAGTCACCGACGGGTCGCGCCGGAACGACCGCATGGCGGCCATCGACGTCATGGGATGACCCACGTCCACACCGCCTCCTTCCCGTCGACCGGCCAACGCCACCTGCGGCCGGGCTGTTCCGGACGCAGTGTGGCAGTGGGGTGTGTCAGGAACCGGAGACGAGCTCCTGCAGCCGCAGCACCTGGGCGGCGCGCTCGGCGGCGTCCTGGCTCGGGAAGTCGTTGCGGACGGCGGATCGCACCAGTTCCGCGGTCGCCCGGCTGGCGTTCACCGGCGCGGCCGTGAGGGCCGCGATCAGGTCGGCGACCGCGCCGTCGAGCTCGGCGGCCGGGACCACGAGGTTGGCCAGGCCGATCGCGTGCGCCTCGGTGGCCCGCACGGCGCGGCCGGTCAGGCAGATCTCCAGGGCCCGCGAGTAGCCGACGAGCTCCACCAGCGTGCTGGTGCCGGTCAGGTCGGGGACGAGGCCCAGCGTCGCCTCGGGCAGCCGCAGCTGGGCGTCGTCGGTGAGGATCCGCAGGTCGCAGGCGAGGGCGAGCTGGCAGCCGGCGCCGATGGCGTGGCCCTGCACGGCCGCGACCGAGACGATTCCCGGGCGGCGCAGCCAGCGGAAGCCGGCCTGGTACTCGCGGATGCGGTCCTCGGCCTCGGCCGTGGAGCGGCGCCCGAGGTCGCCCAGACCACCGGCC
>DATLLN010000148.1:0-6961 GCA_035537835.1 Gaiellales bacterium | reverse complement strand
ACCCACGCCCATCCCACGCTCGGCGGCTCGGAGCGGCGCGAGGTCGGCGCCCTGCTGGAGCGCACGCTGATCGACCTGGTCGACCTCTCGCTGATGGCCAAGCAGGCCCACTGGAACCTCGTCGGTCCCCGGTTCCGGGCGCTGCACCTGCACCTCGACGAGATCACGGACGAGCTGCGCGAGCAGTCCGACATCATCGCCGAGCGGTCCGTGCAAATCGGGATCTTCGTCGACGGCCAGTCCGGCCACGTGGCCGAGCACACAGAGCTCGACCCGTTGCCGCAAGGGGCGATCGCGGACGAGCGCGCGATCGAGCTGCTCAGCGAGCGGCTGGCGGGCGCGATCGACCGCGGACGCGACGCCATGGGCAAGCTGGGCGAGCTCGACTCGGCGAGCGAGGATCTGATGATCGCCGCCGTGCAGGTGCTCGAGAAGCAGCTGTGGATGCTCCGTTCCCAGGAGGCGGTGGGCTGACCGCGGCGTAGACTCCTCCGGCCGAATGCCGGAGAGCCCGCTCGCAGACGCCGTCGACCGGTTCCTGGCCGATCCAGGGACCACCTTCACCGTGCCCGGGCACAAGCGGTCGCCCGAGCTGGCCGACGCGCTGCTCCAGCTCGACCTGCCGCTCGTCTCCGGCGCCGACGACTCGCGCATGACGGGCGACGTGCTGGGCCGTGCCGAGCGCCTGGCCGCGCAGCTCTGGGGAGCGGACATGTGCCGCTTCTCGGTCAGCGGCTCGACCCACGGCAACCAGGCGTTCGCGCTGGCCGTCGCCCGTCCGGGCGACAAGGTGATCGTGGCCCGCACGCTGCACAAGTCGCTCCACGCGGGCCTGGTGCTGGCAGGCCTCGAGCCGGTCTGGGTGCGGCCGGAGGTGGACGCCGCCACCGGACTGTCCCTGGGCGTTGCCGCCCAGACGGTCGAGCAGGCGCTGGCCGAGGCGCCCGACGCCCGCGCGGCGTTCCTGGTCGAACCCAGCTACATCGGCCGGCTGTCGGACATCGAGGCGATCGCCGAGCTCACGCATGTCGCCGGGGTGCCGCTGGTGGTCGACCAAGCGTGGGGCGCGCATCTGGGCTTCCACCCCGCCCTCCCAAAGCACGCGATCGCTCGCGGCGCGGACGGCATGGTGACGTCGACGCACAAGAACCTGACCGCGTTCACTCAGGGCTCGATCGTGCTGGCCCGTGGCGAGCGCATCGACCTGGCCCGGCTCGACGAGTGCTTCGAGCTGCTGCACACGACCAGCCCGAGCGCCGCGATCATGGCCTCGTCCGACCGGGCGCGGGCACTGATCGAAGAGCGGGGGCCGGAGCTGCTGGGGCGGACGATCGAGATCGTCGCGGACGCCCGCCGGCGGCTGTCGCAGGTGGAGGGTCTGACCGTGGTAACCGCGGACGATCCGACCAAGCTGGTACTGGCGCTGGCAGGCACGGGCGCCGACGGCTTCGAGGTGGAGCGCGACCTGTTCGGGCGCGGGATCCGCCTGGAGATGGCCGACCGGGACACGCTCGTCCCGATCGTCACCCTGGCAGACACCCCGAAGACGGTCGGCCGGCTGGCCCACGGCGTCGCCAACTCGATCGCCGCGCGCCGGGGCGAGCCGCGGCCCCCAGCCTCGTCGACCGTCTGGTCGCTGGTGGCCGAGGTGGTGATGAGCCCTCGGGATGCGTACTTCGCCCCCCGTCGCCGTGTGGCCTGGCGCGACGCGGTCGGCCGGATCGCCGCCGAGACAGCGGCGCCGTATCCGCCAGGCATTCCGGCGCTCGCGCCCGGCGAGCTGATCAGCTCCGAGATTCTGGGCGCCCTGCGCGCCGAGGCCGCGGCCGGCAGCCGGATGGCGTACTGCAGCGATCCGACGCTGGACACGCTGCTGGTCGTCGACGCGTAGCGGGAACCGCGGCGGCGCGGTCGCCGTCACACCGGCATGAGGATGATGCTGCTCGCCGTCTCGATCATGCTGGCCGTCGCCGCGTGCGGCGAGACGAGGTCGGCGCCACCCGCGTCCGGCCCGGCGCTCGAGGTGCTGCCCGACGTCGCGGTTGTCGCCTGCACCGCAAACGGCACGAAGCTGCTGACCCCCGCCGTGCAGCCGCAGCCGGACGGCATCCACATCGAGCTGCGGCAGGAGAGCGGCGATCCGGCAACCCTCTCGACCGACACCGGCGGCGGCGGGAACCCGGGCGAGCGGATCGTCCTGACGAGCGCGCCGGACGCCACTCGCATGGGCTGCATGACCGACGCCGACTGGAACGCCGATCCGCCCGCCCACCGGGGCTGGGTGACGCTGCAGGTGCACGACCAGCAGGGCCTGTGGGTGGACGACCGGCCCGCGCCGGCGCAGTGCTCCAGCGCGATCTACGACTACGACACGAGCGCGCCGGGAACCCCGGAGAAGGATCTGGCGGAGCTCGTCGCCCGGCACTTCAAAGTCGGCCCGGGCGAAACCGTGGAACGGGCGGGCTACCCGGAACAGCGTCCGATCGAGTATCGCCTGGTGCGTGACGGCGTGGTGGTCGGCGTCGCGCAGTTCACCCCGAGCACGACTAGCGGCTGGCTAATGGAGAGTGTCACCGACTGCCGGGACGCGTGACGGCCGCCGGGCCGTAGTACCCTCGTGCTGATGGTGCGGCGCGCATCCGACGCGACGCTCGTGCGCAAGGCCCGAAACGGGTCGCGCGACGCCGCCGGTGAGCTGTTCGGCCGCTACTGGCCGGGGGCGTGGCGCGCCGCGCTCGTTCTCACCGGGCGGCGGGAGATGGCGGACGACGTCGCGCAGGATGCGTTCGAGCGGGCGTTCGCCGCGCTGTCGCGGTTTGACGAGTCGCGGCCGTTCGGCGCGTGGCTGCACCGGATCGTGGTCAACCGCGCGCTCGACCTGATGCGCCGCGAACGGCGGCTGGTCGGGCTCGACCAGGTGGCCGAGCCCGAGTCGCCGTGGCGCGACCTGGACGCCGAGGATCGCGAGCTGCTGAACGCCGTGGCCACGCTCGGCCTGCAGCGGCGCACGGTCGTCGTGCTGCGCTACGGGCTGGGGTACTCGCCGACGGAGATCGCCGAGCTGCTCGAGCTACCGACGGGCACGGTCAACTCGCGGCTGGCGCGGGCGCTGGAGGAACTGCGGGCGATCCGGGAGGAGGCCGATGCCGAACGAGCTTGAGCAGCAGCTCGAGCGCGCCCTGAGCGCGACGCGGGCAACGCCGCCCGAGTCGGCGCGGAAGGCTGCGCTGGACGCGCTGCCGCCGGTGCCCCCGCACCGGCGGCGCGGACGGGTGCCGCTGGCGCTGGCGCTGGGGATGGCGATCCTGCTCGCCTCCGCCGTCACGCTGTACGCCAGCCCGGACGCGCGGCAGGCGGTCGGCCTCGACACGTACACGCCCAAGCACGTGTTCGCGACGGGGCCGAAGCGGCTGCAGGTGCCGGACGGGGCGTCGGGCATCGCCGTACTCGCCGGCGGCCGGATGTGGGCGACCGCGCACGCCGTCAGCATCAACGGCGCCAGGGCGACGGCGGTCGAGCTCTCGCCGAACGCGCTGAACATCGCCGTCGGCCGTGGACGGGACCTGGTCGCGGTGCATACGAACGGGAGCGGCGAGCGCGTGCTGCGGCGGGCCGAGGGGCAGGTGGTGGCGATCTCGTGGGCGCCGAACCCGATCGAGATCGCGTACGTGGTCAAGGACGGCGCGCACTACCGGCTGCACCTGATCGAGGGCGACGGCGACAACGACCGGGTGATCGACCCCTCGGTCGCGCCTGTCCGGCCGACCTGGCGCTGGGATAACGGCGCGCTTGCGTACGTGTCGGCCAACGGGCACGTTGTCGTGCGCGACCTGATCCATGCTCGGTCGACCGTCTTGCCGGGAGGGTGCCTCGGCTACGCCGAGCAGGTCGGGTACGCACCCACCAGCTCGGCGCTGGCGGCCGCGAGTGCCGGGATGGTCGCCGTCGTGGGCGCACACGGCCCGGCCCATTGCCAGCCGATTCCCGCCGGAGTCGTGATCGGCCCACCCGGACCCGCGAAGGGCCTCACATGGCTCAGTCCAACGACAGTCGTTGCTTCCAACGCGCGCAGCGTGTCGCAGTTCCGCTGGTCGGATGGGAGGCTGCGAGTTCTCCGGCGGCCCCAGGAGACGCGCGGCAACCCGGTGGGAATCGCTGCCCTCCCCGGGAACCGCCTGGTGATCGCGCTCGACAGCCCCCGGCTGCGGATGATCGAGGTCGACGCGAACACGCTGCACATCCGCCGCGTGCTGCTGGATGCGCCGCCGACGGACGGCGCGGCGCCGGTCAGCCTGCGCTGACGCGCTCGTTGAAGTCGGCCGCCGCCTCCTCGATGCCAGGTTTGGCATCGGGATCGACCGCCGCCTTCACGTGCGTCATGAACTGCGCGGGCGCGGACGGATCGAGCTGCTTGACCCGGCTTCCGCCGGGGACGGTCAGCAGCGCCTTGGCCACCGCCGCCCGCGTGGCGAACGCGGCGGCGGTCATCCCGCGCACCGTGTACTCGCCGACCGCTCCGTGATGCTTGCGGGTGTAGATCGCCCGGCTGCGCTCCATCTGGTAGATCCGCCGCTCGGGCACGCCGCTGGTGGTGGCGTTCTCGTAGTGCACGAGCGACGCGTGCGGGAAATAGGCGATCTCGTAGCCGGCGTCGCGCAGCCGCAGGCACAGGTCGGGATCCTCGGAGTAGATGAACAGCTGTTCGTCGAACCCCCCGATCGCCTCCAGCGCGATCCGCCGCGCCAGGATCGCCGCGCCGCACACCCAGTCCACCTTGCGGATCGCCTCGCCCCGGGACTGGATCCAGAACGCGCGCTGCAGGGTCAGCGTCGTCAGCGCGACCCGCGCCGGGGAGGGGAAGTGGAATGCCGAGGGCTGTTCGCGGCCGTCCGGGTAGAGGATCCGCGGCCCGGCGGCGCCGACCCCCGGGTTCTGATCCATGAAGCGGCACATCGCCGTCAGCGACCCGGGGTGGAGCACGGTGTCCTCGTTGAGGACCAGGACGTAGCGTCCGGCCGACCGCCGGATGGCCTCGTTGTGGTTGGCGCCGAAGCCGTGCCGCTGCTCGCGCTCGACCACCTCGGCGCCCGGGAAGCGCTCGCGGACCGCCGCGGCACTGCCGTCGGTCGACGCGTTGTCGATCACGATCGTCTGCAGCGTGATGCCGTCCGCCGCGCCTGGCAACGACTCCAGGCAGGCCAGTAGGAGATCCCGGTTGTCGGTGTTGACGAGGGAGATCGAGATGTCGGGCTCGACGCTCACCGCGTCAGGCCGGCAGCCTCGAGCTCCTGCGACGCCGAGTCGACCGTGTCCGTCGCCTGCTGCGTCGCCACCCAGCCCAGCAGCTCCCGCATGCCGTCGTCGAACCGCATCTTCGGCTCGAAGCCGAGCAGCTCGCGGGCGAGCGCGATGTCGGACACGCAGTGGCGGATGTCGCCGGCGCGGAACTTGTTGACGATCTCGGGCTGGATGTCCTTGCCCAGGCCGCGCGCCAGCTCGCGGGCGACGTCGAGCACCGTGGTCGGCACGCCGGTGCCCAGGTTGACGGCGCGGTAGTCGGCGCCGCCGGTCTCGAGCGCCGTGATGCAGCCTGCCGCGATGTCGGAGACGTGGATGAAGTCGCGGCTCTGCAGGCCGTCCTCGAACACCAGCGGGGCGTTGTCGTTCAGCAGCCGGCCGCCGAAGATCGCCGCCACGCCCGTGTACGGGTTGGACAGCGCCTGGCGGTCGCCGTAGACGTTGAAGAAGCGCATCGCGACGGTCGGCAGCCGGTGGGCGCGGCCGATGGCGAGGAACATCTCCTCGTGATCGCGCTTGCCGACGGCGTAGATCGACATCGGCCAGATCGGCTTCGTCTCATCCGTGGGCAACGGCTCCAGCGGGGCGCCGCACTCGTCGCAGACGAGCTCCCACTCGCGGCGGTCGAGCTGCTCGTCGCTTCGCACCTGCGGTGCGACCAGGCCGTGCAGCGGGCAGCGGTAGCGGCCCTCGCCGTAGATCGACATCGAGGAGGCGACGAGCACGCGGCCGAGCTGGTCGCGGCGCTTGGCGATCTCCTCGAGCACGATCGCCGCGCCCATCGCGTTGATCGAGGTGTAGCGCTCGATCGCGTACATCGACTGGCCCACCCCGACCGCGGCCGCGAAGTGGACGACCGTGTCCACCCCGTCCATGGCGCGCGCGACGGCGTCGCGGTCGCGCACATCGCCGATCTGCAGCTCGATCTCGGGGCTCAGGTAGGACGGGCGCTGGCCGCCCTCGTGCACCTGCGGATCGAGGTTGTCCAGCGCGCGGACGGTGTGGCCCTTGGCCAGCAGCGCGTCGCCGAGGTGAGACCCGATGAAGCCGGCGCCGCCGGTGATGAGGACTCGCATGCGCCGGATGCTACCGGTCGCCGTCCGCCAGCAGCGGCAGCAGAACGTCCTCGCGGGCGTAGTGGCCGACCACGTCGAACCACTGCTTCTCGGCTGCGATCGCGCCCAGATCGCAGTCGGCGACCAGGATCCCGTCCGCGTCGACGAGCGGCCCGGCGACCAGCGCGCCGTCCGGGCCGGCGATGCAGCTCCAGCCGTGGGAGAGGGTGCTGCCCGCCTCGATCGGCAGCGGGAAGTCGTCCGGGTAGTCGGCCGCGGTGACGTGCTGGCAGACGCCGACGGCGTACGCGCCCGCCTCGACGGCGATCGTCCGCAGCAGCGACACCCAGGCCTCGCCGTAGTCGGCGGTCGGCGCGATCCAGATCTGCGGGCCGCCGCGGTAGACGGCGTAGCGGGCGAGCGGCATCCGGTTCTCCCAGCAGATCAGGCCTCCGATCTTTCCGAGCGGCGTGTCCACCGCGCCGAGGTCGCCCCCGACGCCGATCCCATGGAAGAGCCGCTCGTGATGGGTCGGCATCAGCTTGCGGTGCTTTGAGATCACACCCTCCGGGCCGATCAGGAGAAGCGCGTTGTAGATGGTCCCCGGG
>DATLLN010000147.1:0-4607 GCA_035537835.1 Gaiellales bacterium | reverse complement strand
CGGCAGCGCTCGCCCCGGCCTGCGAATCCGGCGCTCGCCCGGACGGCCGCGGCGGTCGCACCAACTTCTTCGGCAGTCAGGGGGTCCAAGGGATGAATGGCCACGAGCTGTTGATGTCCGTCCATCCGATCCCTAGTATGGCGCAATGACCCGACTCCAGCGCTTCACAATCGTTTTCTTCGCAGCGCTCGCCCTGGCCGCGGCGGCCTGCGGCGGCGGCTCCTCGAGCAGCTCAGGCTCGGCCGGGAGCGGCGGCGCGAGCGAGGACATCAAGGGCCAGACGATCACCGTGCTCGTCCCCTACCGGATGCCGAAGAACCTGCTCGACCAGTTCACGGCCGAGACCGGCGTCAAGGTCAACTACGTCGTCACCGGCTGGGACGCGACCCACAACAAGCTGCTGGTCGCCAACGAGGCGCAGAGCTACATCGCCGACGTCGCCGAGTTCGACTGGTCGTTCACCGGCCAGTTCGCGGGGGCCGGCTGGGTGGAGCCGCTGGAGGGCCTGGTCGACCAGGCGACGCTCGACGACCTGCAGTCGACCGACAAGGCGTTCATCTCGGGCGGCAAGACGTACGCCGCCTGCTACTCCAACGACTTCCGGGTCTCGATGTTCAACAAGGCGATGTTCCAGAAGGCCGGGCTCGACGGGTACCCGGCGACGTTCGACGAGCTGTCGGACGCCGTCACCAAGCTCAAGGCGTCGGGCGTGCAGTACCCGCTGTCGATCCCGATGGGCGCCACCGAGGGCGGCGTCACGCCCTGGTACCTGCTGACGCTGGCGATGGGCGGTCAGCTGTTCGACGAGGACAACAACCCGGTGTTCTCCGACCCGAGCTCCGCGGGCTACAAGGCGCTGCAGTGGGAGGCCGACGCGGTCAAGAACGGCTGGGTCTCGCCCGGCTCGGTCTCGATGGACGACTCCGTCGCCTTCAACAAGTTCACGGCCGGCGAGAACGCGAGCGTGCTGGCCACCGGCCCCGGCAACATGCCGGTCGCCAACGATCCCAAGCAGTCGAGCATCGCCGGCAAGGCCGAGCTCGGGCTGGTGCCCGGCATCGACGGCCCGGGCGGCTCGTTCGGACTGCCCGAGGGTCTCTCGATCCCGGTGACGGCCCAGCACAAGGCGGCCGCCGCGGCGTTCATCGAGTGGTGGGAGCGGCCGGAGAACGCGATCGCCATCTACAAGACCCAGGGCAGCCTGCCCTGCGGTGCCACGGCGTTGAAGCAGCTCGCCGACAGCGGCGAGCTGCAGGGCGGCGATGTGGTCTCGGCTGAGCTGCCCCACGTCGGCCCGCTGTTCCCGGGAGGCGCGCCCATCTGGTACTCGCAGTTCAGCTCCGACGCGCAGGGCTTGCTGAACGCGGCTGTCAAGGGCGACAAGAGCGTGGCGGACGCGCTCAACGAGCTCTCTGACAAGGCGAAATCGCACAACTCGTAGTGCGACGGGCCGATACCGAGCGCCAGATCCTGGGCTGGCTGTTCGTCGCACCGGCGATCGTCCTGGTCGTCGTGCTGGTGCTCTACCCGATGGTGCACGGGTTCCAGCAGAGCATCGAGTCGGGCGGCTTCCTGTTCGGCGAGAAGCCGGGCTACGTCGGCCTGCGCAACTACAAGGACGTGCTCAACGACCCGGTGTCGCGAGACGCCATGCGGCACACGTTGGAGTACGTGGTGCTGGCGGTCGCGCTGGAGATGGTGCTGGGCATCTTCGTGGCGGTCACGCTGCACCGGGTGTTCCGCGGCCGCGGCTTCGTGCTGGCCGTGCTGATCCTGCCCTGGGCCCTGCCCTCGGTGGTCTCCGGCGTGCTCTGGCGCCGCGTGTTCGACCCTGACAACGGCCTGTTGAACTCGCTCCTGATGCAGCTGCACATCATCTCCGAGCCGCACGTCTGGCTGGCCTCGGGGAGGGGCGCGATCGTCTGGATCACGCTCGTCCACGTGTGGGGCGTGCTGCCGCTGGTCAGCCTGATCTTCCTGGCCGGGCTGCAGTCGATCCCCGAGGAGGTGTACAGCGCCTCCGCCGTCGACGGCGCCGGCCCATTCCGCCAGTTCCGGCACATCACGCTGCCGCTGCTGCGCCCCTCGATGGCGATCGCGCTGACCGTCGGCACGCTGCTGGCGATCGCCATCTTCGACGAGATCTACGTGCTCAACGGCACCGCGCTGAACACGCGGTCGATCCTGATCCAGGTCTACAACACGACGTTCGCCCAGGCCGACTTCGCCCACGGCACGGCGCTGGCGTTTCTGCTGGCCGGGGTGACGGCGGTGTTCGGCGGGCTCTACGCGCTGGCCCTGCGGAGGTCGACGGTATGACGTCGGTCGGCTGGCGGATCGCCAAGGTGCTGGCCATCCTGGCCATCGTCATCTGGTCGATCGGGCCGATCCTGATCGGCGTTTCGACCAGCGTCTCCACGCAGCGCGAAGTGAACGACGTCCCCACCAAGTGGGTACCCCACTCGCCCACGCTGCAGGCCTACCACGACCTGCTGGGCGGCACCTCGAGCCAGCGCGGCGGCGGCACGGTGACCGAGAAGGGCACGTTCACCCGCTCCGTCTACAACAGCGCTCTGCTGTCGGCGGTGTCCACCGTGTTCGTGCTGGTCTTCGCGTCGATGGCCGCCTACGCGTTCGGCCGCCTGAAGTTCCGGTTCGGCGGCGCCATCCTGGCGATCCTGGTGGGGACGATGATCGTCCCCATCTTCGTGATCGTGATCTCGCTGTTCAAGGTGCTGGCCGACCACCAGCTGATCGATACCAGACGCGGGCTGGTGCTGGTGTTCGTGGCCACGTTGACCCCATTGGCGACATGGCTGCTCTACACGCAGGTGCGGGAGATGCCGACCGAGCCCGAGGAGGCCGCATTGATCGACGGTTGCCGGCGCTGGCAGGCGTTCGTCCGGGTGGTGATCCCGCAGATGAGCTCAGGCATCGCCGCCGTGGGCGCGATCGTCGCGCTGTCCGTGTGGGGGGAGTTCCTGATCCCGCTGCTGCTGACCCAGACCATGAACGCCAAGCCGGTGACCGTGCAGATCACCGAGTACGTTGGCAAGTACACGACCAACTACCCGATCCTGGCGGCCGCCGGGGTGCTGGCGCTGATCCCGCCGGCCCTGCTCGCGCTGGCCCTGAACAAGCGGATCACCGGCATGCTGGCGGGCTCATCGTGAGCGGCACGATCTCGCTGGAGGGCGTCTCCAAGCAGTTCCCCGGCGGGGTGCTGGCGGTCGACGACCTCAGCCTCGAGGTGGAGCCGGGCGAGTTCCTGGTGCTGGTCGGCCCCTCCGGCTGCGGCAAGACGACGGCGCTGCGGATGGTGGCCGGGCTGGAGCCGGTGACCGGCGGCGAGATCCGCATCAACGACCGGGTGGTCACGCGGATGCCGCCGCGCGACCGCGACATCGCGATGGTCTTCCAGAACTACGCGCTGTACGCGCACATGAGCGTGCGCAACAACATGGCGTTCGGGCTGAAGATGGCGGGCACGCCGAAGGCCGACATCCGCACCCGGGTGGACGAGGCGGCGGCGATGCTGGGGCTGACCGAGCTGCTCGACCGTAAGCCCAAGCAGCTGTCCGGCGGCCAGCGCCAGCGGGTGGCGATGGGCCGCGCCATCGTCCGCGAGCCGGCGGCGTTCCTGATGGACGAGCCGTTGTCCAACCTGGATGCCAAGCTGCGCGTGGAGATGCGCGGCGAGATCATCCGCGTGCAGCGGCGGATCGCGGCGCCGACGCTCTACGTGACGCACGACCAGACCGAAGCGATGACGATGGGCGACCGCGTCGCCATCCTCCGCGACGGCGTGCTGCAGCAGCTGGGGACGCCCGACGAGATCTACGACCACCCGGTCAACGTGTTCGTCGCCGGGTTCATCGGGTCGCCGTCGATGAACCTGATCTCCGCGCGGATGGACGGCACGAGCGTCGTCTTCGGACGCACGCGTCTGGAGGTGCCCGAGGGGCTCACGGCCGCCCTGCCGGGACTCGCCGCCTACGCGGGCCGCGAGATCGTGCTGGGGATCCGGCCCGAGGACTTCCGCGCCGCGGGCGAGGGCATGGTCGAGCTGACGGTGAACCGCGTCGAGTCGCTGGGCTCAGAGCTGATGGCGTACCTGAACGGCGGCGAGGAGGGCGTCGAGATCACCGCCCGCCTGGAGCGCGGTCTCCATCTCCAGGAGGGAGACGATGCGCGCCTGGCCGTCGACCGCGACCGGCTCTACTTCTTCGACCCGGAGAGCGGCGAGGCGATTCGCTGACGGTGAACAACCCACCGGGCCAGGCCCATCCGGGCCTGGCCCGGTGGGTCAGCGCACCAGAAGGCTCACGATCTCGTGCGGCGCGTACGGGACGACGATCTCGTCGCCGTCCGTCTCGAGCGGCTCGCTCGGATCCTCCAGCAGATTGCACGCGACGGCCTCCGAGAAGGGCAGACCGACGCGAAGCCGGGCCGACCCGCGCGCGCCGTGCGCTTCGTAGAGCCGCACGACGAGCGCGCCTGAGTCCTCGGCCGGCTTCACCGTGTCGAGCACCAGGTTCGGGTCGTCGACCGAGAGGAACGAGCGCGGCTCGGCGGCGCCCGGCGCCCAGCGGAGCGGGGTCTCGAAC
>DATLLN010000146.1:0-24634 GCA_035537835.1 Gaiellales bacterium | reverse complement strand
CGCGCGCTGGCCTCGGCGATGGAGTCGAGCCACGACTTCTTCATCCGCACCACCGATCCCGAGCACGAGCGCCGGGTGCAGGACTTCGTGCAGCTGCTCAAGGACAAGGGCGAGCTGTACGAGGGCACCTACGGCGGCCTCTACTGCAGCTCGTGCGAGGTGTTCTACGACGAGAACGAGCTGATCCAGCCGGGCAACTACTGCCGGCTGCATCCCAACCGCCAGGCGGAGTGGGTCGAGGAGCGCAACTGGTTCTTCCCACTCAAGACCTGGGCGCCCAAGCTGCTCGAGTTGTACGACGCGAACCCCGAGTTCGTGCGCCCGCGGGCCCGCTACAACGAGGCCCGCTCATTGATCGCCGGCGGCCTGGAGGACGTCTCGTTCAGCCGGGCGACCGTCACCTGGGGCGTCCCGCTGCCGTGGGAGCCGGAGCAGACGATCTACGTCTGGGTCGACGCGCTGCTCAACTACCGCACGGCGCTCGAGTACGGCCTCGGCCGCGACGTCACCGAAACGTTCTGGCCGACCTCGCTGCACGTGATGGCGAAGGACATCCTGCGCCTCCACGGCATCGTCTGGCCAGCGATGCTGATGGCGGCCGGGTACGACCCGCCGCAGGGCCTGTACGTGCACGGCTACTTCACCAGCGGCGGCCAGAAGATGTCGAAGACGCTGGGCAACGTGATCGATCCGTTCGAGGTGATCGACCTGCTGGGCGCCGACGCGCTGCGCTTCTACCTGCTGCGCGAGGTGCACTGGGGCCAGGATGGCGACGTCACCTGGGAGGGCCTGCACCGCCGGTACGAGGGCGAGCTTGCGAACGATCTGGGCAACCTCGTGTCGCGGACGACGGCCATGGTCGGCCGCTACCGCGACGGCGTCGTCCCGGAGGGCACCAACCAGCTCGAGCCGGTGCACGAGCGGGTGGCCGAGCGTCTGGCAGCCGTCGACCTGACCGGCGCGCTGGAGGAGATCTGGACGCTGGTGCGGGCCGCCAACCGGTTCGTCGAGGAGCGGCAGCCCTGGGCCCTGGCCAAGAGCGACAATCCCGCCGCCGCCGGGCAGCTCGACGAGACGCTGTACACGCTGGCGGACACCGTGCGCGTGCTCGGCGTGCTGCTGCACCCGTACATCCCGAACGCGGCCGCCACCATCCTGGAGTCGGTCGGTGACCCGGGCGCCGTGTCGTGGGAGCGGGCGGCCCTCGGCGGCCTGGCCGCGGGGGCGGCGACGACCCAGCCGGCGCCGATCTTCCCGCGCGTCGCCGCCGACGGATGATCGACACCCACGCGCACCTCGACGGCTGCGAGGGGCCGGTCGAGGACGTCGTGGAGCGCGCCGCCGAGGCCGGCGTGACGCGGATCCTGACGATCGGGCGCGAGCAGGCGATCGAGCTGGCCGGCCGCTTCGACGGCGTCCGGGCCGTCGTCGGCTGGCACCCGCACGAGGCGGCGGAGGCCGAGGTCGAGGCGCTGCGGCCGCTGCTCCCGCATCCGCAGGTGGTCGCGCTGGGCGAGTGCGGCCTCGACTACTATCGTGACAACGCGCCCCGGGACGACCAGCGGCGGGTGTTCGCCGAGCAGATCGCGCTGGCCAACGGGGCCCGGCTGCCGCTGGTCATCCACACCCGCGAGGCGGCCGACGACACGTTCGCGATGCTGGCCGCGGCCGAGGTCGACGTGGTGCTGCACTGCTTCTCGACGCCCGACCGCGTCGACGAGGCGATCGACCGCGGCTGGTACTGCTCCTTCGCGGGCAACGTCACCTACCCCAGCGCCGAGGAGCTGCGCGAGGCGGCGCGCCGGGTGCCCGACGACCGCATCCTGGCCGAGACCGATGCGCCCTACCTGGCGCCGGTGCCGATGCGCGGCCGCCGCAACGAGCCGGCCAACGTGATGCACACGCTGCGGCTGCTGGCGTCCGAGCGCGGGGTGGGGCCCGGCGTCCTCGAGTCGCAGGTCGAGCGCAACGCCGACCGCGTGTTCCGCCTGCGGTGAGCGGCGAGGCGCTGATCCTGGCGCTGGCGGCGGCCGTCATCCACGCCGGCTGGAACATCATCCTCGGCGGATCGCGCGACCCGGTGGCCGCCACCGGCGTGCTGCTGCCCGCCGCGCTCGCCGTGGGGGCGCCGTTTGCCGTGGCGTCCTGGCACCTGGAGTCGGCGGCGGTGCCGTTCATCGTCGCGTCGTCGCTCTTCGAGCTGGTCTACATCGTGCTGCTGGCGGCCGCCTACGCGCGCGCCGACGTCAGCGTCGTCTACCCGATCGCACGCGGCTCGGCGCCGCTGTTCGTGCTGCTGGCCGCCGGCGTGCCCGGCCCGGCCGCGGCGGTGGGCGTGGTGCTGGTCGCCTGCGGCGTGATGGCCGTCCGCGGGCTCCACCGGCCGCAGCACGCGCTGGACGTCGGCCTGGCGCTCGCCGTCGGCGTCACCATCGCCGGCTACACGCTGATCGACAAGCACGGCATCGTCCACGCGTCGGCCCCGGTTTACTTCGAGCTGGCGCTGCTGCCGTCCGCCGTCGCGTGCCTGGTGTGGGCGTGGCATACGGGTCGGCTGCGCGGGGAGCTGCGGCCCCAGGCGCTGGTCGCCGGCGCCGGGATGTTCGCCGCCTATGCGCTGGTGCTGGTCGCACTGCGGCTCGCCTCGGCCGCCGCCGTCGCGGCCGTCCGCGAGACCAGCGTCGTGTTCGCGGCCGGCCTGGCGGCGGTGCGCCTCCACGAGCCGGTGGGCCGGGCGAGGGCCGCCGGCGCGGCCGCGGTCGCCGCCGGCGTCGCCCTGATCGCCCTCGGGTAGATACTGACGGCGTGGCGCCCCAGGTCTCAATCGCGCGGCTCAAAGAGTTCGGCATCACGCCCGACCGCGAGCTCGGCCAGAATTTCCTGATCGACGACAACGTGCTCGAGCTGGTCGGCACCCTGTTGCCGCTGGCGGCGACCGATGTGGTGCTCGAGGTCGGGCCGGGACTGGGCGTCCTCACCAGCTGGCTGGCCCGCCGCGTGCGGCTGGTGCACGCGATCGAGATCGACCGGCGTCTCGAGCCGGCGCTCGCCGAGACCCTTGCCGGAGTGGACAACGTGCGCCTGCGGTTCGCCGACGCGCTGGACGTCGACCCGCGCACGCTCGACCCTCCGCCCACGGTGCTGTGCGCGAACCTGCCGTACAACGTGGCGACTGCGGTGGTCATGGAGGCCCTGCCCGCGTGCGAGCGGTTCTGCGTGATGGTGCAGCGCGAGATCGCCGACCGGCTGTTCGCCGGTCCCGGGACGAAGAGCTACGGCGCCGTCTCGGTGCTGGTGCAGCTGTGCTGCCGCCGGCTCGGCCGCAAGCCCGTGTCGCGGCGGGTGTTCTCGCCGGTGCCCAACGTGGACTCGGCGCTGGTGGCGTTCGAGCGCCGGCCGGACGCGCCGATCGGGCCCGGCTGGCCGCAGCTGGTGACGGTCGTCCGTGGGGCGTTCTCCCACCGCCGCAAGACGCTCGCCAACTCCCTGGAGCTGGCCGGCCTGCCCGCCCCGCCGGAGCGGTACGCCCGGATGCGGGCCGAACAGCTGGCGCCCGAGCAGTTCCTGGAGCTGGTGTGACGATCCGCGCGCCGGCCAAGATCAATCTGGTGCTGCGGGTCGGTCCGGTGCGGCCGGACGGCTTCCACCGGCTGGCGACGCTGTTCCAGGCGCTCGACCTGCACGACGAGCTGGAGATCGAGCCGGCCGCGGTGACGACGGTCGAGGGGTTCGAGGGCGACACGCTGGTCACCCGCGCGCTGGAGCTGCTCGGCGAGACGGCCCGCGTCCGCCTGACCAAGCGGATCCCGGTGGCGGGCGGTCTGGGCGGCGGGTCGTCGGACGCGGCCGCCGTGCTGCGCCACTACGCCCGTCGCCGAAAGGTCGACGACCTGTACGCGATGGCGCGCACACTCGGCTCGGACGTCCCGTTCTTCCTGTCCGGCCTGGAGACCGCGCTCGGCACCGGCCGCGGCGACCGGCTGCAGCACGTCACCGATCTCCCGCGGGACTACGGCGTCGTGCTGGTGCCGTCCGATCGCGGGCTCTCGACGGCCGACGTGTACGCCGAGTGCGAGCCGAACGAGCTGTTCGACGCGGTGCGCGGCGACCTGATCCGGGGCGTCCACACGGCCCGCGGCGCGGCCGGTGTCGCCGGCCTGGTGGCCAACGATCTGCAGGCGCCCGCCCTGCGGCTCCGGCCCGAGCTCGCCGATGTGCTCGCCGAGCTGCGGGGCCGGGGCGCGCTGGCCGCCGCCGTCTCGGGCAGCGGGCCGACGGTCTTCGCCATCGTCCCCGACGCGGCCGCCGCCGAGCGCATGGCCGGGGCAATTCCAACGGCGATCCCATGCGCCCCGCTGTAGGATTCAGGTATGGCCGATTGGAACATCTCGGGCGACGGCATGACCATCGAGCAGCAGAAGCGCCGCTCGCCGTCGCGCTGGCTGCGGGACAACAGCCTCAAGCTGGCGGTCGGGATCGGCGTGGTCGAGGCGATCGCCGCCTACGTGTACGGGGTCCGCTTCCTGTGGGCTTTCGCGTTGGTGGCGGTGTTCGGCTACCTGTGGCTGCGTAACCGCGTCCCGGCGGGCCTGAAGCGGCCGCTGTGGGTGGTCGCCATGTCGCAGGCGATCGCCGGCCTGGCGGTGCCCGCCTTGTTCGGCGCGCTGTTCATCGCCGCGATCGTTGGGGTGCTGCTCCTGATCATCATGGCGCTGGTGCTGCTCGGCGACCTCCGGCGGACGTGACCTGACCTATACTCGTGCGGCCTCTGCCGGGTCGATGGGGCGTGGCCAAGCGGTAAGGCAACGGGTTTTGGTCCCGTGACCCCTGGTTCGAATCCAGGCGCCCCAGTCAACGTCGACGAGACCACACCGATGAGCCACGCATCCCTCGCCTGTCTGATCCTCGCCGCCGGGAAGGGCACTCGCATGAAGTCGTCCCTGCCCAAGGTGCTCCACGAGGCCTGCGGCCGGACGCTGATCGAGTGGTCGACCGGCGCCGCGCAGGGCGTCGGCGCCGACCGCACCGTGGTGGTCGTCGCGCCGGACTCGGACGCGGTCACCGAGCGCCTGCCCGACTGGGTGGCGACCGCGGTACAGCATCAGCAGCGAGGGACGGGCGACGCCGTCATGGCCGGCCGTGGCGCGCTGGACGGCCACGAGGGGGATGTCCTGGTGCTCTACGGCGACACGCCGCTGATCGACGCGGCCACGCTGCAGGCGCTGGTCGAGGAGCACCGCGCCGGCGACGCCGATGCGACGGTGCTGACGATCGAACGCACCGCGACGACCGGCGTCGACTTCGGCCGGGTGGTGCGCAACGCGGCCGGCGACGTCGATGCGATCGTCGAGGTGCGCGACACGACCCCGGAGCAGCGCGCGATCACCGAGGTCAACTCCGGCATCTACGTCTTCCGCTCGTCGCTGCTCTGGCCGGGCCTCGAGGAACTGACGCCGGACAACGACCAGGGTGAGCTGTACCTGACCGACGTGGTCGGCCATCTGGCCGCCGCCGGCCGCCGCGTCCGCGCGCATCGGCACCCCGACCCGTGGGTTGCCCACGGCATCAACACCCGGGCCGACCTGGCCGTCGCCGCCGCCCGGCTGCGCGAGCGGATCAACCACGAGCACATGATGGCCGGCGCCGGCATCATCGACCCGGCGACGACCTATATCGACGTCGGGGTGACCGTCGAGGCGGACGCCACCATCCACCCGTTCACCGTGCTCCGTGGGGCGACGTCGGTCGCCGCCGGCGCCAGCGTCGGCCCGCACGTCGTCGCCGTGGACGCCGCGATCGGCCCGGATGTGGACGTGGGGCCGTTCTGCTACCTGCGGCCGGGGACGGTGCTGCAGCGGGGCGCCAAGGCCGGCACCTACGTCGAGCTGAAGAACGCGACGGTCGGAGAGCGCGCGAAGGTGCCGCATCTCTCGTATATTGGGGATGCGCAGATCGGTGCGGGGAGCAACATCGGCGCGGGGAGCATCACGGCCAACTACGACGGGTTCGACAAGCATCCGACCGTGTTCGGCGAGAACGTCCGCACGGGCAGCCACAATGTCTTCGTCGCACCGGTAACCATCGGAGATGGAGCATGGACAGCGGCCGGATCGGCCATTACGGACGACGTCCCGCCCGACGCGCTGGGTGTGGCGCGAGCAAAGCAGACCAACATCGAGGACTATGTACGACGACGCCGGCGTTAGTGTCGAGACCCCGATTCCGCTGTTCCCCACGATCCCTGCGGCCAACACGCCCGTGAGCCAGCCCTCGGCGCCGACGTGGGTGGAGCGCGCACCGCACAAGCGGCTGATGCTATTCGCCGGCCGGTCGAACCCGGCCCTGGGCGAGCGGATCGCCGAGCACCTGGGCGTCGAGCTGGGGCACACCGAGCTGAAGACGTTCACCAACGGCGAGGTCTACGTCCGCTACGAGGAGTCGATCCGCGGAGCGGACGTGTTCATCGTCCAGTCCTGCTCGTCGCCGACCAACGACTCGCTGATGGAGCTGCTGATCATGGCCAACGCGGCCCGCCTGGCGTCCGCCAAGCGGGTGACCGCGGTCATGCCGTGGTACCCGTACTCGCGGCAGGACAAGAAGAGCGCTCCGCGCGAGCCGATCAGCGCCAAGCTGGTCGCTGACATGCTCGAGGCGGCGGGCGTCGACCGGGTGCTGACGATGGACCTGCATGCCGGCCAGCTGCAGGGCTTCTTCAAGGTGCCGGTCGACCACATGACGGCCGTGCCGATGCTCGCTGAGCACTTCAAGCTGCTGCTGGGCGACGTCGACCCGGTGGACATCGCCGTCGTCTCGGCCGACGCGGGCCGGACGAAGCTGGCCAAGAAGTTCTCGGAGATGCTGGGCACCGAGTTCGCACTGATCACCAAGGAGCGGCCGGAGCAGCAGGTCGCCGAGGTGACCAATGTGATCGGCCGCGTCCGCGGCAAGGTCTGCGTCGTCATCGACGACATGATCGACACCGCCGGCACGCTGTGCGCGGGCGGCGTCTCGCTCGTCGAGCACGGCGCGACGCGGGTGTTCGCCTGCGCGACGCATCCGGTGTTCGGCGGGCGGGCGCTTGAGAACATCGCCGGCAGCGTGTTCGAGCAGGTCGTGGTCACCGACACCATTCCGGTGAACCCGGTCGACCAGCCCGACCGGATCAGGGTGCTGTCCGTTGCGCCGATCCTGGCTGATACCATCAGCAACGTTTTCAACGACGATTCGGTCTCCGGGCTGTTCCACGGCGGGAACCAGCTCTTCTAGCGAGGCCGCAAGGAGCTTTCGATGGACCGGGTGAAACTCGAGGTGCGCCCTCGCGAGGGGCGCGGTGGCAAGGACGCGCGCGCGATGCGGCTGGCGGGGCAGATCCCCGGCGTCGTCTACGGCGGCGGGTCGGACGGCACGCAGGCGATCGCGGTCGACGTCCGGGCTCTGCGCCACGCGGTGTCCGGCACCGGCGGGATCCACGCGATCCTCGACCTGACGGTCGAGGGTGAAAAGTCCGCCCGCCCGGTCATGATCAAGGATCTGCAGCTCGACCCGGTGCGCGACCGGGCGATCCACGTCGACTTCCAGCAGGTGCGGCTCGACCGCGTCATCCAGACGATGGTCGCCGTGCACCTCGAGGGCACGCCCGAGGGCGTGAATATGGGCGGCGTGCTCAGCCAGCCGATCCACGAGCTGAACATCGAGGTGCTTCCGACCGCAGTGCCCGAGCAGCTGCTGGTCGACATCAGCGGCCTCGACATCGGTGATGCGCTGCGCCTCGCCGACATCCCCGCCCCCGAAGGCGTCACGTTCCTGGACGACCTGGAGAGCACCGTGATCGCCTCGGTCACCGCGCCCAGCGTCGAAGAGGAGCCGGAGCCCGAGGAAGGCGAGGAGGGCGAAGAGGGCGAGGAGGGTGCCGAGGGCGAGGAGGGCGCCGCCGCCGAGGGCGAGGGCGGCGAGTCCGAGGAGCCCGCGGCCGACGAGTAGGTGCGGATCCCGGGCCGCGGCGCGCCGTCGATCGCCTACCTGGTGGTCGGGCTCGGGAATCCCGGCAAGCGCTACGCCGGCACCCGCCACAACATTGGCCTGCGCGCGGTCGAGGAGGTCGTCGACCGGCTCGGTGGATCGTGGCGCGGCCGCTGGCACGGCCGCGTATGCGAGACCCGCGATGGGGACGAACGCATCGCGCTGCTCGCGCCCGAGACGTTCATGAACGAGTCGGGGCGCAGCGTCGCCCCGGCGATGCGCTTCTACAAGCTGCCCCCGGAGCGGCTCGTGGTCGTCCACGACGAGCTCGACCTACCGCTGGGCGACGTCCGCGCCAAGTCCGGCGGCGGCCTGGCCGGCCACAACGGCCTGCGGTCCGTGGTGCAGGCGATCGGCACCCAGGACTTCCTCCGCGTGCGGATCGGCATCGGCCGGCCGGAGCGCGGCGACCCGCGGCCCGTCGCCGACTGGGTGCTGCAGCCCTTCGCGCCGGAGACCGACGATGACGAGCTGGTGCAGCGCGGCGCCGACTGCACGCTCGCGGTTGTCCGCGACGGGATCGACGCAGCCATGCGGCAGTTCAACTAGCGACCGACTATCGGGCCGAGGGGTCGGTCCCGCTGGCCTAGACCCCGAACGACGAGATCGTCGCGTATACGCTACCCGTATCATGACCGATCGACTGAACATCAGATCGACGGTCGCCGCGCTGGCACTGGCGGCGATCGTGCTGGCGGTCGCCGCGTGCGGCGGCTCCAGCGGCAGCTCGTCGTCTGCGGCACCGCCGGCGACGTCGACCCCGACCAGCACGCCCGCTTCCAGCGGCGGCGGCGAGGTGTCGGCGGCGGCCGGCAAGGTCGTGTTCACCAGCAACTGCGCGACCTGCCACACCCTGGCCGATGCCGGCGCCACCGGCTCGGTCGGCCCGAATCTCGACGATCTCAAGCCGGACGAGGAGACCGTCAAGAACCAGGTCACGAACGGCGGTGGTGGGATGCCAGCGTTCGGTGGCCAGCTGTCGGAGACGCAGATCGAGTCCGTCGCGAAGTACGTGTCGTCTGCGGCCGGCCAAGGCGGCGGCTAGTCCAGCGGCGGGCCGGCGGCCGCCTGAACGATCGGGAGGCGGGGAGCGCGGCTCCCCGCCTCCCTTGCAACGCTCGCTCGTGCTGACACGGATGTCGCGTGGGTCGCGCGGTGGGCCGCCGCCTAGGCGATCAGGCGGATGCGCGGGCCAGCGTCGTCCTGCTTGGCCGGAGCCTCGACGACGTCCGGCGTGCGGTTGTCGAGCCGCTCCTCGAACGCCCGGCGCATGTCCTCGCCGCGCATCCGCGGCTGCGACGCGATGCGCCAGCAGGCGAGCTTCGACTCCAGCCTGCGCACGGCCTCGGGCGGGTCGTACAGCCGCGTCCGCACCTGGGCTTCGGTCATTCCGCGTGCTCTCGTCCGCATTCGAGGGGCAACCTTAGTCACTTCGGCGGACGGCGTCCAGTCCCTACCGCCCGGCGTGTGCGGCCAGTTCACGATAGATCTCACGCGCCGACGCATACGCCCACTCCAGGTTGCGCAGGGCCATGCTCTCGTTCGGCGAGTGGATGTTGTCCTCGCTCGTGCCGAAGCCCGACAGCACAGTCGGCGTGCCGCGGCCGACCAGCGCGGCCATCACCGGGATCGATCCGCCGCTGCGCACCATCACCGGCGCGGTGCCGGTCGCCCGCTCGATCGCCGCGGCGCACGCCACCACGGCTGGGTCGTCAGCCGGCATGTACGCCGGCTCGCCGGGCGGCCACGGCTCGAGCTCGAGCTCGGCGTGCGGCGGGCAGGCCTCGCGCAGCATCCGCTCCAGCACGGCGCCCATCGCAGCCGCGTCCTGTCCGGGAGCCAGGCGCACGGACAGCGAAGCCCGCGCCTCGGGCGCGATGCTGGTTTTGTGGAGCAGCGGGTCACCGGCGCCCACGGAGTGCACGGTCACGCTGGGGCGCGTCCAGGTGCGCTCGTAGAACTCCGCCGCGGCCGAATCGTCGACCGCCCGCCCGCCGCCCGCCGCGAGCTCCTCGGCCCCCGTGGGGAGCGTCGCCCAGCCGGCGCGCTCTGCATCGGACACGGGCGCGATGCCCGCCGCCAGGCTGTCCTCGGCCCCGACCACCGCGTTCAGCACCGTCAGCAGGTCGTGGACGGCGTTCGCCGCCGCGCCGCCGAACATCCCCGAATGCAGCTCCTTGTCGCCCGACACCACCCGCACCTGGAACCCGGCCAGCCCGCGCAGCGCCGTCGTGATCGCCGGCTGGTCGGTGCCGATCATCCCGCTGTCGAAGATCACCGCGGCGTCGAACGGGTCGTCGATGGTCGCAAGGTAGTCGATCACCGAGTGACCGCCGACCTCCTCCTCGCCGTCCGCCAGCACGCGCACGTTGACGCCCAGCTCGCCCTCCTCGGCGAGGTCGAGCGCCGCGCGCAGCAGCGCGTGGAAGTTGCCCTTGTCGTCGGTCACGCCGCGCCCGTAGACGCGGCCGTCGCGCACGGTCGGCTCGAACGGCGGGCTCGACCACAGCTCGGCGGGGCCGGGCGACTGCACGTCGAAGTGCCCGTAGGCGACTACGGTCGGCGCCCCGTCCCGCGACGCGGGGATCAGCCCGTCCACGATCGGGTTGCCGGCGCCCTCGACGACCCGGGCGTCGCCGACCAGCTCGGCCACCCAGTCAGCCGCCTCACGCAGCTCCTTCGGGTGCTTGCCGTCACTCGAGACCGACTCGATGCGCACGAGCTCGCAGAGCTCCGCGAACCGTGCCTCCTCAGTGCTGATCGTTCTTGCCCCGGCCGACCGCGATGTCGATCAGCGTCAGGATCGCCAGCAGCAGCGGCAGCCCGAGCGCGATGATGAAGATCGTCGTCAGCGTGTGGTCGGTGCCGGTCGGCTTGTCGATCGTCTCGCTGGTGGCATCTGCGGCGAGGCTCACGGCGGGCCACACCAGGGTCGCCATAAGCGTGACCGCGACGGCTGCAAGGCGTCTTCGCATGACGGGCGCCAGACTACCATGCGAGCCAGGATGGACGCCCCTCAGACCGACTCCCTGGCTGCGGCGGGCGCGGAGCTGGCGCTGCCCTATCTGGAGGGCACCGAGGAGTTCGCAGCCTTCGCCGCGCGCGCCCGTGACGGCATCGCCCGAGCGCGCGTGTCGCCGCCGATCCTGCCGCTCGTGGTGGCCGCGCTGTGGCGTTCCCGGGAGGGTGCGACGCCGCGTGGGCTGGCGATCGTGGTCGAGGACGATGACGCGGCGCGCTCACTGATCGACGAGGCGTCGACGTTCCTGCCCGGCGCCCCGGTCGCGTACCTGCCCTCGCGCGGCGCGCTGTACGGCAGCGGCATCGACCCGGCGCCGCACCTGGTGGGCGAGCGCCACCGCGCGCTGGACGCGCTGGCCGCGGGCGGCCTGGTGGCCGTCTCCGCGGATGCGCTGCTCGAGCGGGTGCCCGGGCCGGCGACCCGGCCACGGCCGGTGACGCTCGAGCTGGGTAGCGACCCCGGGCTGGAGGCCGTCGTCGAGCAGCTGGCGGCCGCCGGGTACACCCGGGTGGACACGGTCGAGGAGCGGGGCGAGGTGTCGGTGCGCGGCGGCCTGGTCGACGTCTTCCCGACCACCGGCCGCGAGCCGCTGCGCATCGAGTTCTTCGGCGACGAGATCGAGCGGCTGTCCGCGTTCTCGGTGTTCACCCAACGGTCGATCCGCGACCTGGACGAGGCGATCGTGTACCCGGCCGGCGAGCCGGACGACCTCGAGCACGCCTGGGGTGCGGACGAGGACGAGGCGCCGCCCATGCCGGCGGGGATGGTGTCGGTGCTGCGCGAGCTGACCGGGGCCGCGTCCGTCCTCGCGTGGAACCCCGAGCAGGTGGCCGACGCGGTGCGCGAGGGTTCGGTCGAGCTGGCCGAGCAGATCCGCGACTCCGCGCGGCGGGCCGGCGGGTACCTGCGGCCGGACGACGTCGAGCAGCTGCTGGACGGGGCGGGCGCGCTCGAGGAGCTGCCGCTCGGCCAGCCGTACTCGTTCGAGGCGCAGCCACCGGCGCTGGCGGCGTTCGGGATCGCCGAGGCGGAGAACGAGCTGCGCGCATTGACCCGCGCGGGATACCGGGTGCTGGTGTGCTTCCCGCACCTGGGTGAGGCCGAGCGCACCCGTCTGGCGCTGAACCGGGTCGAGGCCGAGCTGGTGCGCCCCGGCGAGGCGGGGCCGCAGGAGCCGGGGATCGGCTTCGCCGTCGGCGCGCTGCGCCACGGCATGGTCGCGCCCGCGCTGCAGCTCGCCGTGCTGCCCGGCGGGCACCTGTTCCGCCGCCGCTCGGCGCGCCGGGCACCGGGGCTGGGCCGGGCGCTGGCCGCCTTCGGCGATCTGCGGCCGGGCGACTTCGTCGTCCACGAGGATCACGGCGTCGGCCGGTTCCTCCAGTTCGACACCAAGGAGGTGGGGGGCGTCGTCCGCGACTACCTGCACCTCGAGTTCCGCGGCGACGACCGCCTGTACGTCCCACACGAGCAGCTGGGCAAGGTCAGCCGCTACATCGGCTCCGACGGCTCGACGCCGGCGCTGTCGAAGCTCGGCGGCAAGTCGTGGCTGAACCTGCGCACCCGGGCCCGCACCGCCGTCCGCGAGCTGGCCGGTGAGCTGCTGGCCCTCTACGCGCGCCGGCAGAACCAGGTGCGGCCCGCGTTTCCGCCGGACGACGAGTGGGCGGCCCAGCTCGAGGCGACCTTCCCCTACGAGGAGACGAACGACCAGCTGCGGGTGATCGACGCGGTCACCGAGGACATGGAGAGCGACCGGCCGATGGACCGGCTGGTGTGCGGCGACGTCGGCTTCGGCAAGACCGAGGTCGCCGTGCGGGCCACGCTGAAGGCGGTCACCGGCGGCCGCCAGGTGCTGGTGCTGGTGCCGACGACGGTGCTCGCCCAGCAGCACGCGGCGACCTTCAAGGAGCGGTTCCGCGACCTCCCGATCGCCGTCGAGATGGTCTCCCGGTTCCGGCCGCCCTCCGAGGTGAAGACGGCGCTGGCCGGATTCCAGGCGGGCACGGTCGACGTGCTCGTCGGCACCCACCGCGTGCTCTCGCGCGACGTGATCCCCGCCAACCTGGGGATGGTCGTGGTCGACGAGGAGCAGCGGTTCGGCGTTGCCCAGAAGGAGCTGCTGCGGCAGATGCGCCTGGAGGTCGACGTGTTGGCGATGTCGGCAACACCCATTCCGCGGACGCTCCACATGTCGCTCTCCGGCCTGCGCGACATCTCGGTCATCACCACGCCGCCGCGCGGCCGCCGCCCGATCAAGACGCACGTCGGCGAGTTCGACGAGGAGCTGATCGCCACCGCGCTGCGCCGCGAGTTCGCCCGCGAGGGCCAGTCGTTCTACCTGCACAACCGGGTCGAGACAATCGACGAGGCGGCCGAGCGCGTCCGCTCGTGGGTGCCGGAGCTGCGGGTCGGCGTGGCGCACGGGCAGATGCCGGAGCGGCGGCTGGAGGACGTGATGATGAAGTTCCTGCGGGGGGACTTCGACGTGCTGATCTCGACCACCATCATCGAGTCCGGCCTCGACATCCCGCAGGCCAACACCCTGATCGTCGAGCGCGCCGACACGCTGGGCCTGGCCCAGCTCTACCAGATACGCGGCCGGGTGGGCCGGAGCGACGTCACGGCGCACGCCTACCTGTTCTACCCCGACCGCCGCGAGCTGTCGGAGGACGCCCGGCACCGGCTCTCGACACTGGCCGACTACACCGAGCTCGGCTCGGGCTACCGGATCGCGATGCGCGACCTGGAGCTGCGCGGCGCGGGCAACCTGCTGGGCGACGAGCAGTCGGGTCACGTCGCGGCGATCGGCTTCGAGCTGTACTGCGAGCTGCTCGCGGAGGCCGTCGCCGAGCTGCAGGGCGAGGCGCTGCCGCGACCGCGGCCGGTGCGCGTCGACGCCCAGGTCGACGCCTACGTGCCCGCCGACTACGTCAGCCTGGAGGCGGTCAAGATCGACATCCACCGCCGCCTGGCCCTGGCCGGCTCCGTGACCGAGCTGCGTGAGCTGCAGGCCGAGGTCGCCGACCGCTTCGGGCCGCCGCCGGTGCCCGTCCAGAACCTGCTGGCGATCGCCGAGTCCAGGCTGCTGGCGGCCGAGCTCGGAGCGCAGTCGGTTGCCCTGCGCGGAGGCCGGCTGTCCGTCTCCCCGGTGCAGCTGGGCGGGGCCGAGGTGCGCGAGCTGAAGTCGAGGTTTCCGGGCGCGCTGTACACCGTCGCCAAGCGCGAGGTCAGCTGTCGGGTCGAGCCGCCGGCGCCAGGTGAGAAGCCCCACATGCGGGGGGCTGTCGACATCCTCGCTGCTATACTCGACACGCGCCGCGTCCTCGCGGCGTAACGTCTGTTATGCGCCGTTTTCTCATCGTTCTCACACTTACGTGCCTGGTCGCGGTCGCAGCCGCGTGCGGCTCCGGCAGCAGTGATTCCACGTCGGTCGCCAAGGACGACGTCGCGGTCGTCGGCGACACGACGATCACCGTCGACCAGCTGAACCGGCAGATCGAGCTGGCCAAGAAGACCGCCCAGGTCAACGGCCAGAAGGTCCCCGAGGTCGGCACCAAGGACTACCACGACACGCTGGTCGCGCCGATCGTCGACCGGCTGGTGCTGAACGCGCAGATCGAGAACATCGCGTCCCAGCTGGGCGTCAAGGTGACGGACGACGACATCCAGAAGGCGCTCGACGACGCCATCAAGCAGAGCTTCAACGGCAGCCAGGAGAAGTACCAGGAGTACATCAAGAAGTACGGGCTGACCGACGACGAGGTGCGCGAGTTCCTGGTGCGCCCCTCGGTCGTGCAGAAGAAGGTGCAGGACAAGCTGACGAGCGATCAGAAGATCACCGACGCGGACGTCCAGAAGTACTACGACGAGAACAAGGACAAGCCGCCGATCTCGACGCCGGACACGCGCGACGTGCAGTTCATCCTCACCGGCAGCCGCGCCGACGCGCTGGCCGCGGAGAAGGCGCTGAGCGACGGCGAGGACTGGGACAAGGTCGCGAAGCGGTACGCGATCCCGCCCGGCCCGCCGTCCACCGGCGGTGACTTCACGGCCACTAAGGGCCAGCTGGAGACGAACTTCGGCAATGCCGTGTTCGGCGACCTGGCGACCGGCGACGTCTCCGGGCTGATCCCCGTGTCGGAGGCGTACGAGTCCAGCAACCTCTCCGGCAAGTGCAAGCCGGACTGCTTCTTCATCGTCAAGCCCAAGTCCGACGTCAAGCCGGGCGGCCAGCAGTCGTTCGACGACGCCAAGGCGCAGATCCGCCAGCAGCTCGAGACGCAGGTGCTCGACAAGGCACGCGCGAAGTTCAACGCGCTGCTCACCGCGCAGAAGAAGCTGACGCACTACAACCCGGCGTACAAGCCCGCGGCGACCACCGCGGCGTCGGGCGGAGCCGCGCCGACGACGTGAGGACGCTGGTCGCGCTCGGCCCCGGCGATCCCGCCCTGGTGCCGCTCGCGTCCTGGCGTGTGCTCGAGACGGCGGGGCCGGTCGCCGTGCCGGACGGCGAGCCGCTGGCGGCCTGGCTGGGCGAGCACGGCATCGAGCTGGCCGTCTCCTCGCCCGTGGTCGCCGCCTCGGGCGAGCGCCTGCTCGCGCTGCTCCGCGATCAGCGCTGGGATGCGACCGTGCCCGACGGCGACGCGCTGCGCGCGCTGGTCGTCTCCGACGCCCTCACCCGGCTCTGGCACCTGACCGCACGGCTGCGCCGCGACTGTCCATGGGACCGCGAGCAGACCGCGCGCACGATCGTGCCGCACACGCTGGAGGAGGCGTACGAGGTGGCCGAGGCCGCCGGTCGCGACGATCCCGCGAAGCTGCTCGACGAGCTGGGCGACCTGCTGTTCCAGACGTACTTCCTCGCGCTGCTGTTGTCGGAGCAGAGCCAGGGCGACCTGGCCGATGTCGCCGAAGGCATCACCGTCAAGCTGATCCGCCGCCACCCGCACGTGTTCGGCGACACCGACGCGCAGACCGCCGGGGACGTGCGGCAGAAGTGGGAGCAGATCAAGGCCGACCAGGAGGGCCGCGAGGGGATCTTCCATGACATCCCGCCGGTGCTGCCGGGCGCGCTCTACGCCCGCAAGGTGCAGCGCCGGGCGTCGGCGGTGGGGTTCGACTGGCACGCCTGGGACGGCGCGTGGGGTGATCTCCAGGACGAGCTCCGGGAGCTGCGGGAGGCGCTCGACGAGGCACCGGAGCGGGCGGCGGAGCACGAGCCGGACGCGCACGTGGTGCACGAGCTGGGCGACCTGCTGTTCGCTGCGATCAACGTCGCCCGGCTGGCCGGCGTCGACCCGGAGCTCGCCCTGCGCGCGGCGGCCGACCGGTTCCGCGGGCGGGTCGACGGCGCGGCTGACCTGGCGGCCGAGGCCGGAGTAGAGTTTGCCGCACTGTCGCTCGAGGAGCAGGATGCCTGGTACCGCAGAGCCAAGGCGAAGTCCGGAGACTGAGCGCGACGAGCCCGGTCTGCTCGACGTCCTGCTGGAGTACGTCCGCGAGACGCTGCGCGCCGATCACGCCTGCCTGTCCGAGTCGACCAGCATTAGCGGCCCGATCGCGGTGATCGCCGCCGCCGGGCGGCTGCAGCACCCCGAGCTGTGGCCCGGGCTGGGCGTCATGGACGAGGTCGAGTACGGCTACGACGGGTCCGACGAGCAGGCGGCCAACGACATCGTCGGCGTGTACCGCCGCGGCGATCCCGCGACGCCTGGGGTGAGCGCGTTCCTCGAGCGGGTCGGCGCCGCGTTCGACATCACCATCCGTGTCTTCGAGGCGGACAACCGGCTGTTCATGCTCGAGCTGTACTTCTGTGACCCCGAGCAGCCGTTCGGCCCCGAGCAGGTCGAGGAGGCGACGCGGCTGGCGCCGATGCTGGCGGCGGTGTTCACACGCGACCGGCTGACCCGCGAGCTGTCGGCGGCCGAGCAGCGGTACCGGGCCCTGGTCGAGCAGATCCCGGCGTTCCCGTACGTGCTCGACGAACACGAGCAGGTCACCTTCCACGTCGGCCGGCTGAGCGCGATGATGGGCGTGCCCGACGACCAGCCGTTCGGCTGGGACGACTGGGCGGCGTCGATCCACCCTGACGATCGCGACCAGGTGGTCGCCGCCGCGCGGCGCCATCTCTCCACCGGCGACCCGTTCGACGTCGAGTACCGCGTCGTCCTGCCGGACGACAGCGTGATGTGGTTTCACGACCGGGCGACGCTGGTGTCGGATCGCGAGGGCACGCGCTCGCTGGGCGTGATGTTCGACATCACCGAGCGGCGGCAGGCGGAGGAGGCGCTGCGCGAGTCCGAGCGCCAGCGCTTCCTGGTGCTCGAGGAGATGCTGCGGGCCGAGTCGGACGCGCGATCGCAGATCGCCGCCGACCTGCACGACGACACGATCCAGGTGATGACCGCGTCGATGCTGGGGATCGAGCGGGTGCTGAAGGCGCTCGAGCGCGGCGATCCGGAGCACATGCGCGAGGTGCTCGAGTCAGCGCGCGAGACGATGGGCGCGGCGATCGAGCGCGCGCGGCGGATGACGTTCGACCTGCGGCCGCCGCTGCTGGCGACGCAGGGGCTGGCGGCCGCGGTCACGGAGCTCGCCCAGGTCGCCGCCGCCGAGGCGGGCTTCGAGGTGCACCTCGACATGCGCGTCATCCGCCACTCGCTGGGCATCGAGGACCTCGCCTACCGGACGGTCAAGGAGGCGCTGGCCAACACCCGCAAGCACGCGGGCGCATCGCACGTCGAGATCCGGCTGTGGGACGCCGAGGGCGCGTTGTCCGGCGAGATCACAGACGATGGGATCGGGTTCGACGTCGGCCGCGCGCTCGACCGCCGGGCGATGCGCCTGCACATGGGACTGGACACGATGCGCGAGCGGCTGGCGCTGGTCGGTGGCTCGCTGGACATCGCCTCGGCGCCGGGCAGCGGGTCGACCATCGGCTTCACGGTCCCGTCGGCCGCCTGACCCCGGGGCGACCCTCCCTCGATATCATCCGGCCGCGATGAGCGAGATCATCTCCGTCCACGCGCGCCAGATCCTCGACTCGCGCGGCAACCCCACCGTGGAGGCCGAGGTGATCCTCGACTCCGGGGCCACCGGCCGCGCGGCGGTGCCGTCCGGCGCATCGACCGGCGCGTTCGAGGCGGTCGAGCTGCGCGACGGCGACGGCTCGCGCTACGGCGGCAAGGGCGTCGACCGGGCGGTCGAGCACGTCCGGATCACCCTGGCGGGAGCCCTGATGGGTGTCGACGCGCTCGATCAGCGTGAGATCGACGCTGCGATGATCGAGCTGGACGGCACGCCGAACAAGTCGTCGCTGGGCGCGAACGCGATCCTCGGCGTCTCGCTGGCCGTTGCCCGCGCGGCGGCCGACGAGAGCGGGTTGTCGCTGTATCGCTACGTCGGAGGCACGGATGCCCACGTTCTCCCGGTGCCGATGATGAACGTCATCAACGGCGGCGCCCATGCGGACAACAACATCGACCTGCAGGAGTTCATGCTCGTCCCCCTGGGCGCGGATTCGTTCGCCGAGGGGCTGCGGATCGGCGCCGAGACCTTCCATGCCCTGAAGGGGCTGCTCAAGGAGCGCGGCCTGGTCACCGCCGTCGGCGACGAGGGCGGGTTCGCGCCCGACCTGGCGTCCAACGAGGAGGCGATCACCGCGATCCTCGAGGCCGCCGACCGCGCCGGCCACCGCGACGACGTCGCGATCGCGATCGACGCCGCGTCGACCGAGGTCTACGCCGACGGCCGCTACCGGCTGGCCGGCGAGGGCCGCGAGCTGTCGACCGCCGAGATGGTGGACTACCTGGCCGAGCTCTGCGACCGCCACCCGATCGTCTCCGTCGAGGACGGGCTGGCCGAGGACGACTGGGACGGCTGGCAGCTGCTGACCGAGCGGCTGGGCGGTCGCGTGCAGCTGGTCGGCGATGACCTGTTCGTGACCAACGTCGAACGGCTGCAGCGGGGCATCGACTCCGGCGCGGCCAACTCGATCCTGGTCAAGGTGAACCAGATCGGCACGCTGTCCGAGACGCTCGACGCCGTCAGGCTGGCGCACCGTTCGGGCTACACGGCGGTGATGTCGCACCGCTCCGGCGAGACCGAGGACACGACGATCGCCGACCTGGCCGTCGCGACGAACTGCGGCCAGATCAAGACGGGCGCGCCGTCGCGGTCGGACCGGGTCGCCAAGTACAACCAGCTCCTACGGATCGAGGAGGAGCTGGGCGCCGCCGCGCGCTACCCGGGCCGGCGGGCGTTCGCCCGGCTGGCTCCGGCGAGCGCCGACCGGTGAGCCCGGCCTCAGCCCGGCGAACGAAGATCGTGTGCACCATCGGGCCGGCCTCGTCCGACCCGCGGTTCGTCGAGGGGCTGGCGTTCGCCGGCATGGACGCCGCGCGCCTCAACTTCTCGCACGGCGGACACGACGACCACCTGCAGCGCCTGCAGGCCGTGCGCCGCGCCCAGGACGTGGTCGGCCGGCCGCTGGCCGTGATCGCCGATCTGCAGGGGCCGAAGATCCGGGTCGGCGTGCTGGCCGACCCGCGCTCAGTCAATCCCGGCGACGTGGTCGTGCTGGCAGCGGCCGGCGAGGGCGCTCCGGGCGATCTCGAGCTGACGTTTCCTGGTTTGGCATCGATCGTGCGCGACGGTTCCGAGATTCTGATCGACGACGGCCTCGTCCGGCTGCGCGTGATCGAGACGGGCAACGGCCGGGTGACGTGCCGCACCGAGGTGGGCGGCGTGATCTCGTCGAGCAAGGGCGTCAACCTGCCCGGGACGCCGCTGCCGATCCCGTCGCTGACGGCCAAGGACGTCGAGGACCTCGCGTTCGCGCTGGCCAACGGCGCGGACTACGTGGCGCTCTCATTCGTCCGCAAGTCCGACGACCTGCACGACCTGCGCGAGCGGATCGCCGCCGCCGGCTCGGACGCGCGGATCATCGCCAAGATCGAGAAGGCGGAGGCGCTCGAGCATCTGGACGAGGTGGTGGAGGCCAGCGACGCGCTGATGGTGGCGCGCGGCGACCTGGGCGTCGAGATCGGCTCCGCCGACGTGCCGCTCGTACAGAAGCTGGTGATCCGCACGGCGCGTGACGCCGGCCGCACGGTGATCACCGCGACGCAGATGCTCGAGTCGATGATCCGCCAGCCCGAGCCGACCCGCGCCGAGGCGTCCGACGTTGCGAACGCGGTGCTCGACGGGACATCGGCGCTCATGTTGTCCGGAGAGACGGCGGTCGGCCGCTACCCGATGGAGGCGGTGGCGATGATGAACCGGATCGCCCGCGCGGTCGAGCCGTCGCTCAGCTACCACGATCCCGGCCGGCGGCGCGAGGGCGAGATGTCGGCGATCATCGCCCACGCCGCGTGCGACATCGCCGAGGAGCTGGACGCGCCGGTGATCGCGGTGCCGACGCAGTCCGGGTCGACCGCGCGGCAGGTGTCCCGGTTCCGGCCGCGGCGGCCGATCGTCGCGGCGTCGCCGCGGCAGCACGTGCTGCAGCAGCTGGCGCTGGAGTGGGGAGTGGTGCCGGTCGTCCGCGACGACGCGGACTCGATCGAGGACCTGTGGCGGCGGGTGGTGGAGGCGGTGCGCGACAGCGGTCTGGCCGACCCCGGCGACCGCATCGTGCTGACCGGCGGCACGATCATCAACGAGCCCGGCACCACCAACCACATCATGGTGCACACGCTGGAGTAGGAGATCGGACGCGTCCGGCGAACGTGGCCGGAATGGCCGTGGCCCGAGTCGCTCCCGACGCCCGCCGCACCCTGCCGGTGCGGCGCCTGGTCATGCTGGTCGTGCTGGCCGTGGTGGCGGCGCTCTACGTGGCGCCGGTGCAGAAGTACCTGCGGGTGCAGCGCGACCTCGGCCATCAGCGGCAGGCGCTGGCGGACGCCCAGCGCACGCACGCCGGCCTGCTGCACCAGCGCGAGGCGCTGGACACGGACACGAGGATCATCACGCTGGCCCGCGAGTGCGGCTGGATCTTCCCCGGCGAGAAGCCGCTGGTGATCCAGGGCCTGCCCCCGGGCACCACCTCGCACTGTCGCTAACCTGCCGGGATCGACGACCTCGCGGTGATCGAGCGGCAGCTCGGCCGGACGCCCAGGGGCGTCACCGGCGTGGCCGCGCGCTGCCCGTTCGGCCGCCCGGCGGTGACCGCGCAGGCCGCCTATCTGGAGGGCGGCGAGCCCTTCCCCACGACGTACTACCTGACCTGCCCGCACGCGGTTGCGCGGGTGTCGGCTGTGGAGAGCGACGGCGGCGTCGAGCGATGGGAGGCGCGGGCGGCGGCCGATCCGGTGCTGCGGCGATCGCTGCGCGCGGCATCCGCTCGGCAGGCGAGCCTGCGGCAGCCGGCCGAGCGGATGCTGGACGGAGGTGCCAGCCTCGGGCTGGGCGTGGGCGGCACGGCCCACGCAGGCGCGCTCAAGTGCCTGCACGCGCACGTGGCGTTCGCGCTGGCGGAGCCGGGCTACCTGCTGGGCGAGCGGATCGCAGAAGAGGCGGCGCCGCTGTTCCCGGACGGAGCGTGCTGCACGCCGTGAGCGCCGCGCGGGTCGAGGTGGCGATGATCGAGTGGGAGGACGGCCGGCGGCGCTTCCAGGAGCTGGCCGACTCGCTGATCGCGTCGCGGGAGTGGGTGCTGCGCCGCGTGGTCGAGGAGATCACCGACGAGGTGCAGCGCCGCATGGGCGCGACCTTCACGCTGGCGCAGCTGACCGATCTGTACGACACCAGCGAACCCTGGTGCCGGGAGGTCGCGCAGCGCACGACCGACCAGGTCTGGGCGCATGACCTCTCGGTCGTGCAGGCCGCCGCGTTCGCCCGCTACGCCCGCAACGCGACCGACTACCGCTAGCCGGGGTCTGACCCCCCTCTGACCCCGCTTGAGCCACAATCCCGCGCCCACCGGCGCCGATTCTCTCCACGAGCCCACCGAATCGCTGCTCGAACTCGGCCGGGCGTTACGAACCCGCCCCAAGCGCACAGCCGCCGGTACGAACCCGGGAGACTGTCACGGGCCTTCACGTGGATTGCTGCGAAGTCGGCACCGGCTGGGGTCAGAGCGGGGTCAGACCCCAGCCGGTACGCCGTCGGTGATCGGCGAGCGATTCGGCACGGGTCGACACGCGATTGACACGTTGTGGCGGGCGTCAGTCGCGGTCGTCGGCGCGGATCACGATCTGATCGGCCTCGATGCGGACGACGACGCCGCGGCGGCCCGCCCAGTGCTCGGCGAACAGCGTGTCGTCGCGGACGGCGCCGTCCATCCAGAAGCCGTAGCCCTCGTCCTCGCCGTGGTCGAGCACCGCCTCGAATGTGTGCGCCGCGCCCGCGCCGCGCTTGCTCCGCCCGCGACCGCCGCGCCTGCGCCGGCGGCGAGGCTCGCCGTCACCGTCCTCCGACTCGGCTGCCGGCTCGGGTGCCCCCTCCGGCTCGGGCTTGCGCGTCCGGCGCCGCCGCTTCGGCTTCTCGGCCACCGGCTCCTCGGCGTCCGCAGGGAGCACCGGCGGCGGCACGTTGTCGCCCGTTGTCTCGCCGGCCACGTCGCGTCGCAGGATGCCGTTCTCGGAGCGAAACGACGCGATGCTGGACGGCGTCGAGTTCAGCGTGTGAGCGATCCAGACGTCCGTGTAGCCCTGGGCGACCCACTCACGGATCTCCGACAGGTACGGCTTCAGGGTCGCGCGTTGGGCGGGCATCGCGGCGGGAGTCTACCCGGGCCGCGCCCGGTCACGTCCGGGAGCTGCGCAGCGCCAGCACCGCCCCGGCCACCATCGCGACGGCCGCCGCCAGGCTGACCCAGATGCCCCACGACGTGTTCACCGTCACGGAGATGAAGTTCTGCAGCGCGGTGAAGCCGAGCAGCCCGCTGACCTTCGCGTCCGGAGCGCTGGCGATCCGGTACACGACGAACAGCACGGCCAGGATCCCGCAGACGCCGGACACGATCGACGCCGGCACCGGCAGCTCGGAGTCGCGTGAGAACAGCTCGATGGCAAGCGCTCCGAGGCCGATCAGCGCGAACACGAACACCAGCCGGGCGACGTTCGTCGCGTCCCAGCCGTTCACGGACTCGGAGTGACCCGTGCCCGCGATCCGCCAGTCGACCGAGTACCAGGTGAGGAACACGCTGATCGCCAGCACCGCCGATGCGATCGCCCCCAGCAGCACGCCGGCGGCCGGCTCCGAGCTCCGCCCGACGGGCGGCGAGTGGTCGGTCTGCGTCGGCTCGAGCGCCATCCGGATCCTCCTCGTGCGCAGCGCCCATGTCATCCGCAATCCGTGACAAACCGGTCACCGCATGGGCGGCAAATATCAGTTGTTCCGCGGTCCGGCAACGGCTAGCCTACAGCGTGTCCGGCTGACCGGGGAAGACCGGGAGCGAGGTCAAAAGATGGGTCCGACGGCGAGCAAGCTCGAACAGACCGGCGAATCCGGCTGGGTGGCAGGCGCGCGGGCCAAGGGTGAGTTCCGATGCCTGGACTGTGGCTATGGGGTCACGGTTTATCGGGTGCTCCCCAGCTGCCCGATGTGCAGGGGGTCATCATGGGAGCGCGTGCCGTGGCGTCCGTACTCGCGGACGTACGCGGTCGGCGGCTCTCGCGGGTGATCCCGGCCGGGGTCTGATCGGCCCCGGCGCGTCTACACTCGGCCCGTGACCGCGTCGAGACGCCTGCTCGCGCCGCTGGTGTTCGTCGCCGGCGCGACCACCATGTCGACGGAGATGTCGGCATCCCGGTTGCTCGCGCCGTTCTTCGGTGCGTCCATCCTGATCTGGGCGAACATCATCGGCCTGATCCTGATCTACCTGGCCGCGGGGTACTTCCTCGGCGGTCGGCTGGCCGATCGCCACCCGCACCTCCCGTACCTCGCCCGGCTGATGCTGCTGGCCGCCGCGGCGATCGCCATCACGCCGTTCCTCGCGGAGCCGCTCCTCAGCGTCGCCGTCGACGCGTTCGCCAACGCATCGGTGGGCGCGTTCCTCGGGTCGTTCTTCGCCGCGATGGCGATCTTCTCGGTGCCCATCACACTGCTCGGGATGGCGTCGCCGTTCGCCGTCAGGCTGGGCGTGGAGAGCGTCGAGAAGGCGGGCGAGGTTGCCGGCAGGATGTACGCGCTGTCCACGGCGGGCAGCATCCTCGGCACGTTCATCCCGGTCGCCCTGCTGATCCCGCTGATCGGCACGCGGCGGACGATGCTCGCGACCGCTGCGCTGCTGGCGCTGGTCGCCGCGCCGGCGCTCGGCCGCCGCTACGTGCTCGTGCCCGCCGCCATCGCGGCGCTGGCGCTGCTGCCGCCCGGCCTGGTCAAGCCCGGCAGCGGCGTGATCCACGAGACCGAGTCGCCGTACCAGTTCATCCAGGTCGTCCAGCGCAGCGATGGCTCGCGAATCCTGCACCTGAACGAGGGCTGGGCCGAGCACTCGGTGTGGCGGCCGAACACGGTCATGACCGGCGGCTACTGGGACCAGTTCCTGCTGGCGCCGGTGATCCATGGCAGCCCGATCCGCAACCTGGCGATGGTCGGGTACGCGGGCGGCACGGTCGGCCGCGCCTACGGCCAGATCTGGCCCTG
>DATLLN010000145.1:0-2253 GCA_035537835.1 Gaiellales bacterium | reverse complement strand
TCCAGGTCGGCGAGCGCCCGCTCGGGGGTCAGCCGCAGCTCGTGGACCCTGGCGTCCGCAACGTCCATGCGCGGAGTTTGCCCCAACCGCGCCGGGGGCACGCGGTCCACTCGCAACGACCGACGAAGGAGCACACATGGGCAAGCTGGATGGCAAGAAGATCGCGGTGCTGGCCGCCGAAGGCGTCGAGCAGGTCGAGCTGGAGAAGCCGGTGAAGGCACTGCGCGACGCGGGCGCCGAGACCGAGCTGATCTCGCTCGAGCGCGGCACCGTGCAGGCGATGAACCACATCGACAAGGCGGACACCTTCCCCGTCGACCGGACGGTCGACGAGGCGAGCGTCGACAACTACGACGGGCTGCTCCTCCCCGGCGGCGCTGTCAATCCCGACAACCTGCGCCAGAGTGAGGAAGCCGTCGCGTTCGTGCGCGGCTTCTTCGACACCGGCAGGCCGATCGCGGCGATCTGCCACGCGCCCTGGGTGCTGGTCGAGGCGGACGTCGTCCGCGGCCTGCACCTGACCTCGTGGCCCAGCCTGAGGACGGACATCCGCAACGCCGGCGGCACCTGGTCGGACGAGCAGGTGATCACCGACCACGGCGTCGTCACCAGCCGCAAGCCGGACGACATCCCGGCCTTCTCGGAGAAGATGATCGAGGAGTTCGCCGAGGGCCGGCACGACCGCCAGGACGTCGCAACGGCGTCCGCCACAGCGCGCTAACGGCGCTGGCGCCCCGCCCTCCGCGGCGGTATGCTCCATCGCATGAAGCGAACATATGTTCGCCGTGTGGGGGTACCGCAGGAGGTCGAGGTGTGGACGGATGACCGGGGGCTGCCGACTGCCGTCGGCGGCCGCCCGGTCGCCCATCTGCGGGACGAGTGGCGGGTCGAGGAGGGCTGGTGGACGCGGCGGCCGCTGCGCCGCCGCTACTTCGACCTGGTGCTCGACGACGGCCGCAACACGGTCGTCTTCCTCGACCGGCAGCGGCGGCGCTGGTACGCGCAGCGGGCATGACCTACGCCGAGCTGCATGCCCACTCCTGCTACTCGTTTCTGGACGGCGCCTCCCAGCCGATCGAGGTCGCCGAGCGCGCCGCCGAGCTGGGCTACGACGCCTTCGCCCTGACCGACCACGACAGCCTCTGCGGGTCGATGGAGTTCGCCCGCGCCGCCCGCGACGCCGGCCTGCGCCCGATCACCGGCTGCGAGCTGACGCTGACCGACGGCTCGCACGTGACGCTGCTCGCCGAGGACGAGCGGGGCTACCGGAACCTCTGCCGGCTGGTCACGCTGGCACACGCCGACGACCGCCGGGCGCCGGCGGCGACGCTCGAGCAGCTCTCGGCTCATGCCGAGGGGCTGCACTGCCTGTCCGGCTGCGCCCGCGACGGGCACGTCGCCCGGCTGGTCGGCGATGGCCGGCTGCGCGAGGCCGAGGACGCCGCCCGGGCGCTGCGGGCGATGTTCGGCCGCGAGCGGTTCTCGATCGAGCTGCAGCGCCCCTACTGGCGCGGCGACGCCCGCCGCAACCGGCTGCTCGCCGAGCTTGCCGAGCGGCTGCGGGTCGAGCTGGTCGCCACCGGCGACCCGCACGCCCACACGATCGCCCGCACCTACCTGCAGGACGCCCTGGTGGCGATCCGGATGAACACCACGTTGGACGCCTGCGAGCGCTATCGCCGCGGCAACCACGAGTCGGTGCTGCGCTCGCCGGCCGAGACCGCAACCCGCTTCCCCTCGCGGGCGGTGGGAGGCGCCGAGCTGGTCGCCGAGCGCTGCCGCTTCGACCTGACCCGCGACCTCGGCTACCACTTCCCCGACTTCGTGTCGGAGACCGGCGAGTCGGCGCAGGCCGCCCTCCACCGCATCTGCTTTGCGGAGCTCGAGCGGCGCTATGCGGGCCTCTCCCACATCCACGAGGCGCGCGCCCGGCTGGAGCAGGAGCTGGAGCTGATCGCCTTCCACTGCCTGGCCGGGTTCTTCCTGCTGCACCGCGACATCCTGGAGATGGCGCGCGAGGTCGCGGTGCGTGTGCGCGGGGCCAGCGCCGCCCGCAGCCTGCTGCCCCCCGGCCGCGGCCGCGGCTCCAGCGTCGGGTCGATCGTTTGCTACCTGATCGGCCTCTCCCACGTCGACCCGGTCGAGACCCGGCTGTTCCTCGGCCGCTTCCTGTCACCCGAGCTGGCGAGCGTGCCCGACATCGACCTCGACTTCCCACGGGACGTCCGCGAGGGGCTGATCCTCGAGGTGCAG
>DATLLN010000144.1:0-3999 GCA_035537835.1 Gaiellales bacterium | reverse complement strand
CTCGACAACCGGCCGCAGACGTTCGCGGAGTTCATGGCGATCACGCCCCAGCTCGTCTACGTGTCGGCGACGCCCGGGCCGTACGAGCGCACGCACTCGGCGCGCGTGGTCGAGCAGATCGTGCGCCCGACGGGGATCGTCGACCCGGAGGTCGAGGTGCGCGCGACGCGCAACCAGATCGACGACCTGATGGGGGAGATCCGCGTGCGCGTGGAGCGCAACGAGCGCACGCTGGTCACCACGCTCACGAAGAAGATGAGCGAGGACCTGACCGACTACCTGCTCGAGATGGGCTTCAAGGTCCGCTACCTGCACTCGGAGGTCGACACGCTGGAGCGCATCCAGATCATCCGCGAGCTGCGGCTGGGCGAGTACGACGTGCTGGTCGGCGTCAACCTGCTGCGCGAGGGCCTCGACCTGCCCGAGGTGTCGCTGGTGGCGATCCTGGATGCGGACAAGGAGGGCTTCCTGCGCGGCCAGACCGCGCTGATCCAGACGATCGGCCGGGCGGCGCGCAACGTCAACGGCCGGGTGCTGATGTACGCCGACAAGATCACCGAGGCGATCCGCGGCGCGCTCGACGAGACCAGTCGCCGCCGTGCCCTTCAGCTCGCGTACAACGAGGAGCACGGGATCCAGCCGGAGTCGATCCGCAAGGGCGTCTCCGACATCGCCGAGTTCCTGTCGCTGGAGCAGCCGACGGTGCCCGGCAAGCGCCGCCGCGGCGTCCAGACCGAGGGCATGAACCGCGACGAGCTGGAGAAGCTGGTGGTGGAGCTCGAGGAGGAGATGTTCGCCGCCGCCCAGGACCTGCGCTTCGAGTACGCAGCGAAGCTCCGGGACGAGATCAAGGATCTCCGCCGCGAGCTCAACATGGCCGCCGCCTGATTCGCCCTCGGGCAGGATCCGCCGCCCCTGCGGCGAAGCGGTGGGGGAATGCGAAGCGTCGACCACCTGCTCCGTCCGGACGAGCGCATCCGCCTCGTCTCGCGGGAGCATGGAGTGGTGCTGGTCGGGGCGTTCATCCGCGCGACGCTGACGCTGGTGGTGGTCGGCGGCCTGACCTACGATCTGGCCGGCGTGCGGTCGATGGGCGTGCTGCCGACGGCGGTCGCGGTGCTGGCCGGCGTGTTCGCGGTGCTGGCGCTGACCCGGCTGTGCCGCAGGGTGGGACGCTGGCACGGCCGCCGGCTGGTTGTCACCGACCGCAAGCTGATCCTCGTGTCCGGGACGCTCGGGCGTCGGGTGACGGCGCTCCCCCTGGCTGCGATCGACCAGGTCGAGGTACGGCGCGTGCGTGCGCTGGGACCCCGCTGCGGCGCGGTGATGATCACCGTCGGCGGGCGTCGCTCAGCGCTGTTCGGGCTTCGCCGGCTGCCACACCCCGAGCGGATGATGGGATTGATCATGACGCTGGCCGCCGATGCGCGGAGCCATGCCCGGGCGGTCCAGCTGGACGAGCTCTACGCCGCCGACTCGTCGGTCGTGCCCGCGCCCGCCTGGCGCAGCCGGGCCTGAGCGAACACGAACCGCGACAGGTCGGCGCGCTGCGTGCGGTCGAGGTCGTCGAACCGGACGCCGTGGACGTTTCCCTCCCCGGTGCGCACGACCGTTGCCCCGACGTACAACCGGAGGTCTCCTGCGGCCAGCCGGATGGTCATCCGCGTCCCCGGATCGACGACCTCCTGCAGGGACAGCTCGGCGCCGCCCGCCGAGAGGTTGCGGGTGCGGCCGCCGATCGACGGGCCGGGGACACCGGCGTCGTCGAGGCGATGGCAGACCACCGTCCACTCGCCGGCGAGCCGGTAGAAACGCCGGTTCTCGCTCATCGTTGTTCGGGTTGATCGGCGGTTCAGGACCCGGAGTTGAGGGCCGCCGTCCGGTCGCCGGTGCTACCATTCACCGAACATGCGTTCGCCTTCGGACAGACTGCTAGACTCAGGCGCGGTTCCCGTTGAACAGGCTGTCGCAGGGGGGTTCGTGCCGCACGAGCAGATCGTGATCCGGGGCGCCCGGGAGCACAATCTGAAGGACGTCACGGTCGCGATCCCACGCGACAAGCTGGTGGTCATCACGGGGCTGTCCGGCTCCGGGAAGTCCAGCCTGGCGTTCGACACGCTGTACGCCGAGGGCCAGCGCCGGTACGTCGAGTCGCTGTCCGCGTACGCGCGCCAGTTCCTCGGGCAGATGGACAAGCCGGACGTCGACTCGATCGAGGGGCTGTCGCCGGCGATCTCGATCGACCAGAAGACGACGACCCGCAACCCGCGGTCGACGGTGGGCACCGTGACCGAGATCTACGACTACCTGCGGCTGCTGTACGCGCGGATCGGCCATCCCCACTGCCCGGTGTGCGGCAAGCCGATCTCCGGCCAGTCGGCCGAGCAGATCGTCGACCAGGTGCTGGCGTTGCCCGACGGGACACGGTTCACGGTCGACGCACCGATGGTGCGGTCGCGCAAGGGCGAGTTCAAGGATCTGTTCGAGCAGCTGCGCGGCGACGGCTACACGCGCGTCAGGGTGGACGGCGAGCAGCGCCTGCTCGAGGAGCCGATCGATCTCGACAAGCAGATCCGGCACACGATCTCGGTGATCGTCGACCGGCTGATCATCAAGGACGGGTTGCGGGCACGGCTGACCGACTCGATCGAGACGGCGCTGGGGCTGGCCGACGGGCTGGTCGAGATCGCGGTGGTCGACGGCGAGACCACCACGTACTCCGAGAAGCTGGCGTGCCCCGACAGCCACGTCTCGTTGTCCGAGCTGGCGCCGCGCGTGTTCTCGTTCAACTCGCCGCACGGCGCGTGCCCGCGTTGCACCGGCCTGGGCATGCAGCCGGAGATCGATCCCGACCTGGTGGTGCCCGACCCCGACCTGTCGATCAGCGAGGGCGCGCTGGTGCCCTGGACGGTGATCAATTCGAACTTCTACGAGCAGGTGATCCAGGCGATCGCCGATCGCTACGAGATCGACCTCGAGACGCCCTGGCGCGACCTGCGCGATGAGCAGAAGCAGCTCTTCCTGCACGGTACGGACGGCGAGAAGCTGTACGTCACCTACCGCAACCGGATGGGTCGCAAGCGCAGCTACATGCTGGCGTTCGAGGGCATCGTCACCAGCCTCGAGCGGCGCTACAAGGAGACCGACTCGGCGTACCAGAAGGAGCGCATCGAGGAGTACATGACGCTTCGCCCGTGCCCGGAGTGCGGCGGGGCGCGCCTCAAGCCGACCAGCCTGGCGGTGACGGTGGGCGACACGAACATCGCCGAGATGACCCGCCTCTCGGTCGAGCGCGCGATCGACTTCGTCGACGGCCTCCAGCTGTCCGACACCGAGCGCGCCATCGGCGCCCGCATCCTCAAGGAGATCCGCGAGCGGCTGGGCTTCCTGGAGAACGTCGGTGTCGGCTACCTGACGCTCGACCGGGCGGCGGCGACGCTGTCCGGCGGCGAGGCCCAGCGCATCCGGCTGGCGACGCAGATCGGGTCGAGCCTGATGGGTGTGCTGTACATCCTCGACGAGCCCTCGATCGGCCTGCACCAGCGGGACAACGAGAAGCTGCTGGCCACGCTAGCCCGGCTGCGCTCGCTGGGCAACACCCTGATCGTCGTCGAGCACGACGAGGAGACGATCCGCGCGGCCGACCACGTGGTCGACATGGGGCCCGGTGCCGGCGAGCACGGCGGTGAGGTCGTCGCCCAGGGCACCGTGCGCGAGGTGATGAAGCAGAAGCGGTCGATCACCGGTGCGTACCTCTCCCGCCGGCTGTCGATCCCGGTGCCCGACCGGCGCATGCACGACGCCGGCTGGTTCGGCGTGCGGGGCGCCGCGGAGCACAACCTCAAGGACATCGACATCGAGCTGCCGGTCAGCAAGTTCATCGCCGTCACCGGCGTGTCCGGGTCGGGCAAGAGCACGCTGGTCAACGAGGTGATCTTCAAGGCGCTGGCCAACCGCGTGCAGCGGACGCGGGTCAAGCCCGGGGCGCACCGCGAGGTG